>CAIXPS010000334.1 GCA_903921365.1 uncultured bacterium
CAGGATGCGCTGGTCACGCAACGCGGCGGGCGCTATGTGATCCCGGTCAAGTCTGACTTCAAGGGGCGCATCCCAGGGCTGATCCACGATCAAAGCGCCAGCGGGTTGACGCTGTTCATCGAACCGCTCGCCACGCTGGAGTTGAATAACGAGTGGCGCGAACTGCAAATGGCGGAGGAACGCGAGGTTCGCAAAATCCTGTCCACACTCTCCGAACTGGTGCAGGCCGACAGCACATTTATCGTGCGCACCGTGGAAGCGTTGGGAGAATTCGACCTCGCGCTTGCGAAGGCCAAATACGCCGATGCTATTCGGGCCGTGCTACCCACTGTGATCGACGTTCGCGGTGGAGCGAACGCCGGCCCGTCCAGCGCGATCAGCCTGCAACAGGCGCGCCATCCGTTGTTGAACCCGGCCACGGTCGTGCCAATCGATGTATTGATGGACGAGAGCGCGCGTATTCTGGTCATTACCGGCCCAAATACCGGCGGCAAGACCGTGGCGCTCAAGACAATCGGTCTGCTGGCGGTCATGAGCCAGAGCGGGTTGCACGTCCCCGCCGAAGCGGCTGCCTTTCCAGTGTTTGAAGAAGTGCTGGCCGATATCGGCGATGAGCAATCGATTGAGCAGAGCCTGTCCACTTTCAGCGCGCACTTGACCAACCTGGTGTCATTTCTGGGCAATGTCAATGCGCGCTCGCTGGCGCTGCTCGATGAGCTGGGTGCAGGCACCGATCCATCGGAAGGCGCGGCGCTCGCTCGCGCCATTCTCGAATACCTGCTTGGTTCGAAAGCCTTATGTGTGATCGCGACGCATTACCCGGAACTAAAAGCCTGGGCATACATGACGGATGGCGCAGTCAACGCCAGTGTTGCCTTCGATGTCGAGACGCTGCGACCGCTGTACAAACTGACCATCGGTCTGCCTGGGCGTTCCAATGCGTTTGCCATCGCCCAACGCCTCGGCGTGCCCTTGGAAATTCTCGCGCTCGCGCAGGGCTATATTGACTCAAGCGATGCCCACACCGAGGATATGCTGGCCGAGATTGCGAAGATCCAGCGTCAGTTAGAAGCGGCGAGCGAGGCCGCACAGCGCGCCCAGCACGACGCCGAACACAATGCCGATCGCATCCGCGCCCGGCTCAGCGCGATGGACGACGAACGCAAAGGGATGCTGGCTGACGCGCGCGAAGACGCCCTGCGTGAAGTGGAAGCGCTGCGCGCCGAGGTGCGGCGCATGCGCGGTCGCATCATTGCATCAGGCGGCTCACTCGATGACGTGAAGACCATCGAGAAGGATATCGACACACTGCAGTCGGCGCCTCCATTGCCGGCGCAGCCGGATGTTGAGCGCAACCGTGACCCGCTTCCCGGCCGGCGCGCCATAAAAACCAACGATACCGTGCGCATCAAGTCGCTCAATACCGAAGGCATCGTCGGCACGGTCAACGGCGATGAGGCGGACGTCCAGATTGGTCGGATGCGCACACGCGTCAAACTGAGCGATCTGGAACGCACTCACAAAGCCCGCGCAAGTCAGGAAAATGACAAGAGTGCTGAACCTTATCAGATGGCCGATAAACCCGTCTCACCCGGCATCGAGTTGGATCTGCGCGGTCTGACTGGCGAAGAAGGCGTGGAGCGTGTTGAGGATCACCTCGACCGCGCCTCGCGCGCCGGGCTGCCATTCGTGCGGGTGATCCACGGCAAAGGCACCGGCGCCCTCCGTCGCGCGATCCGTATTGCGATCAAGAGCAACACACTCGTCAAATCATACGAGACCGGCCAGGAAGGCGAAGGGGGAGACGGCGTCACTGTCGTCAGGCTGGAGGACAAAGGCGCATGAGCACTGTGTTGTCTGTGGGTCTGGCGTTGCCTGAGCACAAGGTGACGCAGCAGGAAATCGCCGAGTTCTCGCGGGCGCATTTCGGCGGACGGCTGGCGCACCATGCCCAGCTCATGAACGTCTTTACAAACGCGCAGATCGACGCTCGTTACTTCGTTGCGCCGCTGGCATGGTTTGCTGAATCACACCACAGCTTGAAGGAACGCAACGACCTGCACATCCGCAGCGCGCATGCCTTGAGTTGCACAGCGGCACAGCAGGCGCTTGATCGCGCCGGCCTTGCGCCAAAGGATGTGGATTACGTTGTCGCGGTGTCTACCACGGGCATGGCGACGCCAAGCCTTGATGCCATGTTGATCGACGGGCTGGATATGGGGCGACATACGAAGCGAGCGCCCATGTGGGGACTGGGCTGCGCGGGCGGAGTGGCAGGGTTATCGCGCGCCGCCGAGTTTACGCTGGCCTACCCCGACAAGGTCGCCTTGCTGGTAGCCGTCGAAACCTGCAGCATCACATTTCAGTTCAACGACTTCAGCAAGAAGAACTTCGTCGCCACTTCACTTTTTGCCGACGGCGCAGCGGCGGTCGTCATCGCCGGGGAGGAGCGCATGCGGCGTCTACCCCCCCACCCTGCGCGCGACATGCTGCAATACATCGGCTCGTATTCCACACTGTTTCCAGATTCACGCCACGTCATGGGATGGGATGTCATCGATTCAGGACTATCGGTGATCTTCGCCCCCGAGATTCCCGCGCGCGTGGCCCGCGATATGCGTCCCGAGGTCGATCGTCTGCTCGCACAGCACGATCTGCAGCCAGCAGACGCGCGCCACTACGTGTTGCATCCGGGTGGCGCGCGCGTGCTGGAAGCGTATCTCGCGGGCATCGGCCTGCAGCACGACGACCTGAAATACGCCTGGCAGGTGCTGCGCGATTACGGCAACATGAGTTCGCCGACGGTGTTATACGTCCTGGAGCATATGCTCGCGGATCCCGCGCACACGATGAAACCGGGCGAATATGTAATAATGGGCGCGTTAGGGCCGGGCTTCAGCTCGGAACTGGCGCTCCTGCGCGGGTGCTAGTTTTACGCTTCGCCCACAGTGCCAATCCATCAGGAGGCTAACATTGGATTGCTTGAATGTGTTGGTTACCGCGTTGATCGGCATGATCGCTGGATGGCTGGCGGGGTTGCTGGTGCGCGGCAGAGGTTTCGGGACAATCGGCAACATCATCATCGGGCTGATTGGCGGCGTCGTGGGCGGCGTTATCGTGCGTTTCTTAAACCAGCAGGCTGGCATCGCCTTGAACCTGCCGGCGAACTGGGTCGGCCAGATCATCGTGGCATTAATCGGAGCAGTCGCCTTGATGCTCGTCCTGCGCCTGCTGTTCGGCAGCGGTCGTCGCTGATAGTATTCTATGACCATAAAAGATAGAGTCATACGCATCCTCATTCTGCTTGGGGTCGTTGCCATTGCCATTCTCATTATCGAGCGCCTGTGGGCATTTGGCGGAACGATTGCGAATGTGCTTTCCACGCTGGTAGGGGCCTGGTTTCTTGCCTTTGCCGTGCGCCCATTCATCGATGCGCTAACTCGCTGCATTTTCCCGGGCGTCATTCTGCGCCGCATCGAGAAACGCTTTGGCGCAGAATCAGCGCGCCGGCTGGCAAAATGGCGTCTGCCATATGGCATCTCGGTGGCTGTCGTTTACATCGCACTCGTTGTGCTTGTCGTAGGCGCTGCCACGATCAGCGTGGCGGCAATCATCCCGCAGGCAACCGGCCTGATCAACCGCTTGCCCGAGATATCCGCCACACTGCCGAGTTTGCTGGTCGACGCGTGGGCAGCCACGGCACAACGCTTCGGCTTTGACCCTGCAACGATTACATCGGTGGTCAGCGCGCAAGAGATATCGACGCGCGCCGCGCAACTGGCAGGGACAGCCGCTCAGCAGGCGCTTCTCATCGTCACCGGCACCGCACAATTGATCGGCCAGTTTTTCCTGATGCTGATCCTCAGCCTGTATCTTGTGACTGAAGGCAAGCTGCTCGAACGCCAGTTTTTTGCATTGTTGCCAAAATCGGGACATGACTTCGCTCACGTGCTGATGGACGCGATAAGTCGCGCCTTTGGCGGTTATCTGCGCGGTTACATTCTTTCAGCGCTGTTTCGCGCCGGGTTCTCCGTCGCGCTGTTCAGCGTCTTCGGCGTTAACTTTGGTATCGTGCTGGCGCTTGTATACGCGTTGTTCTCGCTCATCCCGCTGATTGGTTCCCCGGTTGCAATATTAATCGCAGCTATCGTCACGCTGGTCGTGCGTCCCGAAGCCGCATTACCTGTCGTGCTTATACTCTTTGTCTTCGACCAGGTAGTGGCCTATGCGATTGTCCCGCGCATCATGAGCGATTCGGTCGGCGTGCCTGGGTTAATTGGCTTGCTCTCCATCAGCCTCGGCGTGCAACTGTTCGGCTTCTGGGGACTGATCCTGGGCGTCCCGGCGATGGGCGTGGTATATACCATCCTGTTCGACTACTATCTGCCGCAACGGCGCAAGGCAGAAGGGCTGCCTGAGTACGATCCCGAATTTGAGAAGATGCTGGGGATCAAGCGTCGTATCCCTGCCGCCCCGCCTGTTCGGAAGAGCCTGCAGAAAACATTGGAAGTGTGACCGTTATCCAAAACTTAGACAAATAGGACCTGCGTCCGATTTGACGTTTAGTTGACGTTTCACCTTGGGCAGTTTCACGACAGACTTGCGTCCGTCGCCAGTGCTCCCCAATCCACGCCCGTTTAGACTGTCCGCGTAACTCGCGGCCAAGTGTTTTATATTCAATGCTGCGTTCAAGTCTCGATCTATCACGAGACCACATGCATCGCACTTGAACGTTCTTTCCGAAAGACTAAGGCTGTCTTTGATGCAGCCGCAACCTGAACACATCTTCGATGTCGGCGCGAAACGATCAATCACAACGACCGTCGAGCCATACCAGCCTGCCTTGTACTCGATCTGCCTGCGTATCTCGCCAAAAGACGCATCCGCCAGCGCGCCCGCGAGGTGGTGGTTCGCCATCATCCCGCGGACGCTCAAGTCCTCAATCCCGATCACGCTTGTTTCTCGCGTGACCTTCGTCGTGAACTTGTTTATCGCGTCCTTGCGCTTGTTGGCTACTCTTTCGTGCTGCTTTCCAAGTCGCCGCACCGCATCCTTGCGTCTTCCGCTGCCTTTCTTCCTGCGGGAAACCGCTCGTTGCAATCGCTTCAGCTTGCGTTGCGCCGCACGCAGGTGCTTCGGGTTCTCGATCACCTCGCCGCTTGACAATACCGCCAGCGTCTTGATGCCAAGATCGATACCGACGATTGGCATATCCGGCGTTACGCATTCCGCCACTTCAGCTTCCGTCAAGACCGAAACGTACCAGCGACCGTTCTTTTCGCTAACTGTCGCAGACGAAATCTCAGCGTCTGCCGGCAGGTAATCGTCCTCTTTCAACCGCAATTCGCCCAGCCGTGGTAACTGAATGGTCCGATCCGTGATCCTGATCGTGCCTGTCAATCGAAAGCTTCCGATTCCAGCCTTGCGGCTCTTGAATTTCGGAAATCCCTTCTTCTTGACGCCCTGCTTGCAACGCCGAAAGAAGTTGTCGAACGCCACATCGAGATTACGCAGCGCCTCCTGCGGCGCACACTTGCTTGACTCGTACATCCACGGGAACTCGGTCGCCTTGAGCGCGTTCAGTTTTTTGTGCAGATCAATTGCGGTTGGCTTCTTTTCGCCCCGCGCTCGCGCCTGTATGATCTCGCGCAAACCCCAGTTGTACGCAAAACGCGCTGCACCTGCGTGCTGTAGGCACATCGTTACCTGCTCATTATTGAGATCAAGCTCAGTTTTGTATGCCCGTCTCATCGGCTTCATCCTGAACTGCGCTTTCTACGCACCTCTTAATCCGCTCTGCCGCTCGTTTGGAGTTTCTGCGCCCATATATCCGCGCTGCCATCGACGTTATGATGGCTACAAAATCGTCCACCAGTTCGTCTTTGGTGTCTGATTCGATCATGACCTCTATGGAACGCCCGTCCGTTTCCATGAGTTGCGAAATGTAATTAAAACCAAATCGCGTCAGTCGATCTTTGTGTTCTACGATAATCTTCCCAATCGATCTGTCCTTCAACAACTTGCTTAGTTTTGGGCGTTGATCGTTTAGTCCACTAGCGACCTCAACCACTTCCTTTTGTATCTGGTAACCACGCGCAGCCGCATATTCGCGTAACCGCAAGAGCTGTCTTTCGCAATCATCCTTTTGATCTGAACTTGATACGCGCGCATAAAGCGCTACGCCAAACTTCTGCTCAGACGCCTGCTTGATAACCACCGTTCCAGTAGGCAATTGAATCGCTTCAAGCTCCCCGCGCTTCCACATTCGCCATGCGGTTTTGTAGCTGATCGAGTTTTCCTTCGCGAACTGGCTTAGCTTCATGCTAATATAGTATCACGTATGTCTATGTACGTCTATAGTATATAGAACTAAATGCAACCCCTTCACCAAACACTTAGACGCGCTTAATAGTTGCATAACAGGTCTGTGGTTAAAATACTCCATCGAATGATGAGGTGGATCATATGAATCTGTTTGGACGCAAAGACCAGGAAAACGATCTCAAGAAAATGGGGCGGCTCCCGCCGGGGCAATCACTGACGAACAAGTTCCCGGTGTTGCACTATGGAACCGTTCCCAACTACGACCTGACCAAGTGGGATTTCCGCATCAGCGGTGAAGTTGAAGAACCCAAGCGTTTCACGTGGGAGGAGTTCAGCAAGCTCCCCACCCGCAAGGTGACAATGGACATCCATTGCGTCACGCGCTGGAGCAAATTCGACACCGTGTGGGAAGGCGTATGGCTGCCCGACTTGATCGAAAAAGGCATCATCAAGCTCAAGCCCACGGCCAAATATGTCATCGAGCACTGTGAGCATGGCTTCACCACCAATCTCGACATAGAGCACTTCATGAAACCCACCACACTGCTCGCCACGAAGTACAACGACCAGCCTATCGAAGCAGACCATGGTTTCCCTCTCCGGGTCATCGTCGGCGCATATAAAGAGAGCGCCCAGGACCCCGACACGCGTTACTTCTGGAAAGGCGGCAAGTGGCTGCGCTCACTCGAGTTCACCTCCGTGGACCGGCCGGGGTTCTGGGAGCAGGCTGGATATCACAACATCGCGCGCGTCTGGCCGGAGGAACGGTTTGAGGGACAGTGGTGACGGTTTACACGTATTTCTTTTGAGACTGTTAAGAGTGTTTGGTTAATACACCGCATTCACCCAATACACTCTAAATCCTGGGGTGAGTTCCCGTGCGATACAATGCAGTCAATCTCGATTCTGTAAGTCCGGGATGGACTGCCCGTAAGCGGTTGAGCACATTGTGCAATGCCGCCGAGCCACTCCGTTGAAACAAACGGTGGTTATCGGTCTCCGGCAAGAACGAGCTTGTTTTTTCCTCTCCTGGGTGGTTCAAGATTGTCGCAAATGATGCCTGCTACGATCAAATAATGTGATGCCCGACCAGTGCTGCCCGCATCTCCCGATTCATCAAAAACTGCGTAGGCGCTGAAACGATTGCTCATGCCGTCCTTACTTGCCCAATAGGGTGAGCGTGAAACGACAGCCTGGATATGATGTTCACTCTGCCTAACGCTCGCCTACAGCATCACTGTGCGCGCCTCGCGGACGGACGTCACAATTGCCTCTGCCACGCGCACATCACCGGCGCTTGCGGCGGGGCTGTTGCGCACCTGGCCTTCTCCTTCAATCGCAGAGACAAACGCTTGCGCCTGCAGGTTAAACGCGTTCGCAGTCCCGGTGAAGTTGTACTCTTCAACATTTCCGCCAAGATAGACCGCGACTGTCCCGGCGCCGACTTCATCCGGGTGGACTTCCACTGCGCCCTTTGTGCCGATGAACGTGGCGCCCCAGGCAGGCAATCCGCCTGGCGCAACAAACCCGGCCGTCATGCTGCAGAGCGCGTCGTTGCCAAACTTCATGTTTGCAACGACATTTTCCTGGTCGATTAGTTCAGGCGCAGTGTTAAGAACGCGGTTGGCGAACGCAGACACCATCAACGGTTCGCCGGCGATCCATCGCACCGGGTTGATAAAGCAGTAGGTCATGTGCGTCAACGGCATGCCGCCGCTGATTTGCTGGTTGTAATACCACGTGCGCGGGTCGCCGGCCCAGAGTGCGATGGAACGGATCGTCACCAGACGACCCAGTTCTCCGCTCTCGAACAACTGCTTCGTGTATTCCCACGCCGGGCTGTAACGCGCCTCATAGCCCGCCTCAACCACGCGCCCGTTCTGTGCGGCCAGTGCTGCGATCTGTTCGGCCACGCTGCTTGTGGTTGCCAGCGTCCCGCCGATCAGGACATGCAATGATTGCGCTAATCCCCACAGCGCGATGGAGTCCTGTGCCTCGTGCGGGACTTCGATCAGCAGCGCATCCGGCCGGGTTTCAACCAAACACCTATAGTCGTCGAAACAGGCGCCGCACCCAAACTCAGCGCCCATCGTCTGTGCCGTGGACAGGCGTCGCGCAGCAACACCACATAGTTGCATCTTACCGGTGGACAGTAAAGCGCGCGCGCGAACGCGCGCCATCCCGCCTGCCCCGACAATTGCCAGTCTCAACATAAAATTACGACCCCGTGTGCGTGTGCGTTGGAGCAGCCATGTTGTCAGTTGACCACACCTCCCACACTCGCCCCACCAGGTTGGACCCTGGGCTTAGGCCGGGTTGATCCGGCGTCCAGCCCGCAGGGGTCATTTGACCGGTGCTGCGAACGTACTGGAAGGCGCGCAATTCACGCAGCATCTCGTGCACATTGCGCCCGACCGTGTGCGAGAGCGCCTCCATGGCCTGGATATTGCCATCGGGGTCGATGATGAAGTCGCCGCGCACGTTCATGCCGGTATCCTCATCATAGACGTTGTACAGGGCGCCGATTTGACCGCGTGGATCCGAGAGCATCGGGAATGGCACGCCGCCAGGAACCATCTTCGACAGTTCCTCTTCCTGCCACATCTTGTGGGTAAAACGGCTGTCTGTGCTGATCGCCAGCACCTCAACATCCATGGACTTGAAGTCCTTATACATCGACGCAATGGCCGCGAGTTCCGTCGGACAGACAAATGTAAAGTCTGCCGGGTAGAAACACACAAACACCCAGCGTCCCTTGTAAGCAGACAGCTTGATAGTCTGGAAGCTGCCAGCTACATATGCCAACGCCTCAAAGTCGGGCGCAGGCTTGCCAATTCGACACGTCATTCTTCGCTCTCCCTCCATGCATTCCCAATTGCGAATGCATTTTTGACTCCAGAGCCGGTCTGGCTCTTAGGTTAACGCGGGCTATTATATGTTATCGATCTTGAATCCTTCAAAAATCGCGTCAAACCCGTTCCCGTCGGGCGAGGCGCACATCGGGCCGACGCTGAGTGTTGGTTCATCCGTCAGATGCGCTTGTCTGAGCAGCATATAAGTCTGCCCATCGAACGAGTACTTGATCTCGATCGCTTCGCCATGGCGGGTGACGCGCAACCACACCGCCGGCGGGTTCTGCGGCGCAGGGATCACCGACCAGTCCGAGTAGTCGCGTGTGACCACGGCGCTGACGTGCTGCGATCCTTCGAAGAACTCGATGCCGCATTTGATCCACGTCGTCTCGTCCAACCGCACCATCAATCCGGCATGGTCGTAAAGGTCGTGATAGTTTCCACTCACTTTCACTTCCGCGACAAAATCACCGGTCACGGGTTGTCCGTAAAAATGTCCGTTGTCGCGAATAAAACCGTAATGGGTTTTGCGCCAGAAATCGCTCTTCGGTTCTGTATGCACTGCCAGCACACCATTCTGATCCTTCCACGATCCCGGTTCATTGAGCCATTGCATATCAACCTGCTTTAATTGTGTGGCGCCGTTCGCGCGCCCATCGCGCGCCATCCGGTAAAAGTGTAGACCATCCTCGCCAATAAATGCCCCGTAGCGGACGAAACCGCGCCGGGCATATAGCCCCCATGCGCGTTGGTTGTCCGTCACCACTGTCAGATAGAGCCTGGGCAGGTTGCTCACGCGTGGCACAGCCAGAACCGCATCCATCAGCCCTGCGCCCACGCCCTGTCCGTGATACGCATCGGCAACGCCCAGGCCGAACACGGGTTCATCCGCGGTGAGCGCCCATACGAAGCCCCAGCCAATGATGCGATCTCCTGCTACCGCAACGAGATCGTGCTTGTCGCCGCTGACCGGATCGTTGCCGCGCACCACGTCTTCATAGTGATCGAGTCGCGGGCTCTGTCCGAAGGGCGCGAATGTGCGTTTCGACGCGGCGCTTAGCGCGTTCCAGAAATCGCACAGGCCGATCGCGTCACCCGCTTGTGCTCGCCTAAAGAGTATTTCCTGCATAGTGCCGTCTATTATGACGCCTTCTGCCCTTTCGCGTTAAATCCTCCTCAGGCTGCTACCAACGCGTATTCCATTGAGTCCGCGAGCGCCTGCCACGAGGCGTCGACGATGTTGGTCGAACTCCCCACAGTGGTCCAATCGCGCGTGCCGTTGGTCGTGTCGATGGTCACGCGCGTCATCGCAGCGGTCGCTTTGTTGCCATCCAGAATGCGCACCTTGTAGTCCGCGAGGCGCACTGTGTCGAGTCGCGGGTAATGGGGCAACAGCGCCTTGCGCATGGCGATATCGAGCGCATTGACCGGGCCGTCGCCTTCTGCCGCCGTGTGCGCCACCTCGCCGTTTACGCGCACCTTGACGTTGGCTTCAGACAGCAATCCGCGCCCGCGCCGGTGCTCCACAACAATCAGAAAATCGATCAATTCAAACGGCGCCGCGTAACCCGGCTGTGCGCGCCGCAGCATCAGTTCGACCGAGGCCTCCGCGCCTTCGAAGTAGAAGCCCTTGTTCTCCATCTCTTTGATCTTTGCCAGCACCTGTTTGACTTCGTCCCTATTGACATCCAGCCCGAACTCCTTCGCTTTGTACGCGATGTTGCCGCGCCCGCTCAGTTCGCTCACCAGCACACGCTTCTGGTTGCCCACGCGCTTCGGGTCGATGTGCTGGTACGACTCCTCAAGTTTGAGGATCGCGGCCACGTGGATGCCGCCCTTGTGCGCAAAAGCCGCCTGCCCGACGTAAGGGGCGCGGATGTTCGGCGCGACGTTCGCCATTTCCGACACATAATGCGACAGCTCCGTCAGCCCATGCAACTGCTCGTTCGTCAGACAGTCATCGTGGAGTTTGAGCTTCAGGTTGGCAATGGCCGTGATCAGGTCGCAATTGCCGACGCGCTCGCCATATCCGTTGACCGTGCCCTGCACTTGCGTGCATCCTGCGCGCGCGCCAGCCAACGCGTTTGCCACGCCGACGCCCGCATCGTTGTGGGTGTGGATGCCAAACCGGGCATTCGTGCCGGGTTGCACTGTGGCGATGGTCTCGCGCACGATCTGTTCGACCTCCCACGGCATCTGACCGCCGTTGGTCTCGCACAGGATGAGCCAGTCTGCGCCGGCTTCAGCCGCAGCGCGCAACGTAGCCAGCGCATACTCCTTGTCGAGTTTGAACCCGTCGAAGAAGTGTTCGGCGTCGTGCATGACTTCCTTGCCCTGCGCCTTGAAGTACGCCACACTGTCGCGAATCATAGCCAGGTTCTCTTCGAGTGTGGTTTCCAACACGTGAGTCACATGCAACCGGCTCGTTTTTGCCACCATCGTCACGACCGGCGTCTGCGCGTCCAGGAGCATCTTGATTTGCGGGTCGCTCTCGCAGTGACCGCCGGCGCGGCGGGTGCTGCCAAACGCCGCCACCCGCGCTTGCTTGAGGCGCAGTTCACGCGCGCGCGCGAAAAACTCGGCATCCTTCGGGTTGCTGCCCGGCCAGCCGCCCTCGATATAGTGCATCCCGAAATCGTCCAACCGCTGGGCGATGCGCAGTTTGTCACTCACCGACAGGTTGATCCCCTCACCCTGCGTGCCATCGCGCAATGTCGTGTCGTATAGTACCGTCGTCATTTCGTGTCAACTCCTGAAAAACAAAAAAGCCCTCCAGGATCGGAGGGCTGTATCGACAATAACCTATTATGCAAACTTAAGGCGTCTTACGCCGGCCACCCGCGATCCATAACCCGACTCGCGCCTCGTTAACGGAGGCGCGAGTCGAAATAATAACGATCGTCGGAATGCCGGTTGGGCGCATCATACTGATAGTGCCTTTGGTATGGGTGGCAAGTTTACACATTAACAGCGGGGTGTCAAGCTATCGAAAAGTTCAGTTTCTCAAAGCCGATGACTTTCCCGGCTTGGTCCTTCATCAGGATCACTTCATCGCCGGTTTCTTCGCAGTGGTATTCATCCTGTGGATTACCGAACCAAACCGTCAGCGTATTACCAACTTCATCATAGAATACTTTTACTTGGGCCACACCAGCACTCCTTCTTTGATGGCATCGGTCGGGTAAGCCGTTATTAAAAAGCCGTCACCGTCCAGCCGCTTAGCAACTATTCACCCTAAAAATGAACCATTTATGCTTTTTGTCAGGATTTACTGCTGAGTGAGTGCTAAATACTCGCTGGTAAAGCTTTCAATTGAAGGGTTGTCGTTTGGTGTCAGGGCAGTGTTAGCCTGCGTTTGAGCCTTCAGACTCGACTTCGTGCCAGAAATCTTCGCGCTTCAACCATTGCCATCTCGAATTTGTTGTTCAGCAACATCAAGAATGCTCTGGAATTTCGGGGAACATAGCAAAGGTCATTCATATGCATCCAGTATGCCAGGACGGGTTGCCGTAGAGCCTTTACCGGGTCAGAGCGTAGCTCTGTCGACTACAATCCGGTGTTGAGTTCGTTTTAAGATGGTTTCCGTCTTAGCTCAATTTCATTCACGATTTGGTCTAGTGACTTGCTGCCAAACAAGACTTCCCGTTCTTTACCATAATCTCCAAAACCAACCGTAAACTGTTTCAGGAAACGGACAGCGTTAATAACCCCTAACTCTTGATAGAGTAGGTGAATTGCCTGCTGGTTGATCTCTGCCAATGGCTTTACTCCCGTAATCATTTCTCAATCTCCTGTATCAAATCAAGCGGTGAAATCACCTTCACACGTAAATCTCTGATGCGCTGTGCTCGGCGAGCCAATTGGTCGTCACACGTGCAAAAGTAGTCCGCCTTGCTTGCTTCTGCTAAAGCTAAATGAACTGCGTCCAGAGGCTTGATGCCATGTCCCAAAAATTGGACCGCTCTCTCGTTTACAGGTGCGCTCATGTTGACAGTCGTCCTGGCTTTGGCGAGCACAGAATAAGCATGCTCCCGACGCACTGGCAAAGGATTTTAGTCGGTCTCATATTCCAACGCTTCCGATGAAACCAACTCAATTTGTCCTGCGTTGCATATGGAGAGAATGCCAAGAACCGCTTCTGCTTCCAACACGATACGAACTTGATAAGGTGTATCAAGTGGGCGCTGAATAGCGCACAAATCGAGATAGACTTTCATCATGCTGATATTTTAGTGCGTTCCCCTGTTTTGCAGTATACCCGCCCAACGCTTCGCTTCAGCCGCGTTGCGGAGCGAAGCAATGCCGGCTACAAGCATTGGTTGGGCGGTAATTCACCCTGAAAATGAACCATTTATGCTTTTTGTCAGGGTTTGCTGCTAAGTGAGCGCTGAATACTCGCTGGTAAAGCTTTCGATTGAAGGGTTGTCGCTTGGTGTCGGGGCAGAGTGTTAGCCTGCGTTTGAGATTTCAGACTCGACTTCGTGCCAGAAATCTTCGTGCTTCACCCCATTACCCTCTCGAATTTGTTGTTCAGCAACATCAAGAATGCTCTGAAATTTCGGCGAATATGCCAGTATCAAACGTTCGATTTCATCTTCATCCGTGACAGACAAGAGTATTGCTACAGGTCTGCCATATTTAGTAACGACAACAGGACCATTTTCACTCGTCTTCAAATAGCTGCTGAATTTTGCTTTCACATCCGCAACAGAAGCAATTCTCATATCTCTACCTCCTCACCGCCGATAAACAGACGACTACCGAGCTTTTCACCTATCGCTAAGATGATGACTTGCTGATTGCCATCATAAACCCGATAAAACACTCGAAAGCGGTTATCTGGTCCAAAACGGATTTCCCATTTTGCCCCGATAACAACAGGACGCTTTAACGGTTTGCGATTTTTTGTCTCAACAGCAGGTTCAAACTGCAACTGTGTTTCCAATGATTCTCGAATGAGCGAATAATACTTTGCCTCAATAGATTTGAGATGTTGCTTGATGATTGGGGGATAGATGATTTCAAATCTTGTCTGCGGAGCCATTATGACTACTATTATAGTCATATCCTATTTGCTGTCAATACTTTTTCTTGCTTTGACGAATGGTGTTTGTAGTCTCATTTGTTATAATATAGTCACATTAGAGGTGACCAGAAATGAATGAACTGAGCGTCGGTGTGCGTGAACTGAAAATCCACTTGAGCAAGTATCTGCGTGAGGTCAAGCAGGGCAATACGATTGTCATCACTGATCACGGCAAACCCGTCGGACGGTTGAGCCCGGCAGTTACGAGTCTGGAAGAACGACTTGACGCCATGCGCGAAGCCGGAATCATCACATGGAGCGGTGAACAACCATCTCTAAAACCGCCAACAGCTCGTGTAGAGGGATCTATTACTGTTGCTGACCTGCTGATTGAGGATAGGGAATGAATGTATATTTTGATTCCAGCGCTCTTGTCAAGAAATTCGTCATCGAGCCTGGATCGGAAGCTGTGCTTGAAATGATGGAACAGGCCGATATCCTGGCAACCGGTCTGCTCAGCAGGGCGGAGGTATCCGCAGCACTGGCAAAGGCAGTCAGAATTCGCACATTGAGTCGTAATATGGCATCAGATGCCCTTGACGAGTTTCGAATGGATTGGCCCAACTACGTATGCATCACTGCCAACAATCCATTAATTTACCTTGCCGACCGGCTGGCATGGGATCACGGCTTGCGTGGCTATGATGCCGTCCACCTTGCAAGTGCGCTCACCTGGCAGAGTGCGCTGGGTAGTCTTGTGATCATGGCAACCTATGACAAACAACTTTGGCAGGCCGCGCGCACCGTTGCGCTTGGCGCATGGCCTGATCGCCTTAACTGACCTGGTTTTTCCGGCGCACCCGCAATATTACGATCTTCGTCGGGTGGTTAAACGGCGCAGGATCGACTGGCGGGGTCGCAGTCCGCGTATGGTCGTAACCCGTGAAATCGGGCGGAATTGGAATGATCTCCTCGATCGCCAGGTACCCATCTTTGCACAGGTCATCAAGCGTGCGCATGTAGTCTGCGCCGCTGACGAATAGCGCGTTGTTGATCGTGATGAGATATCCGCCGTCGTTGATCAACGGGCGCACCTTGTTGATGACGCGTTCACTCTCGTTGACCATATCCACCCGGCCCTTGCTCGTCTCGCTGAAGAAGGGTGGATCGACAATCACGCAGTCGAAACGGGCTCCGGTGCGTTTCATGTGACCCAGCTGCGTGAAGAAGTCTCCGGATTGAAAATCGGCCGTGTTGATCGCAAAGCCATTGAGCGAGCAGGAGTCCTTTGCCAGGTTCAGGAACGCGCGGTTGCGGTCGATCTGCACCACCCGGCGCGCATGTCCAGCCATCGCCGCGACGCCAAGGCTGCCTGTATAGGCGAAGGTGTTCAGCACGGTCTTGTCCGCGAGATGATCGATGATCCAACGGCGCAGGTTGCGCGTGTCGGGGTAAAAACTGGCGTCCCGGTTCATGCGCAGATTGAGGGCATACCACACGCCGTGTTCCCGAATGCGCCGGTCGAGCGATTCCCCCGCGCCTGGCGCGACAAGCACGCCACGCCGCGCGTCTTCATCGCTGGTATGGCGCGTTTTCACGATCACCGCGCGCACCCACGGCAAGCGCTGGCGCAGATACTCCTGCGTTGTGGTGAGGGTGTCTCTCACTTCAGCGGGCCGGTCGCCGTAGTTTTGCAGCACCAGCGTGCGCCCATACAGATCGACCACCAGCCTGGGTTCGCCTTCATAAAACCCGTTGAACAGGCGCGCGGCGCCGTCATACGGGTCGACGAGCAGGTCAGCCCGCGCCGCCAGCGCGCTTTCAAGCAGTGGAATGATCGTGTGTTGTGACATCAACTGTATATTACGACCTGGCGCAGCACTTCGCCCCGATCCAGCGCATCGAAAGCAGGGTTGATATCCTCAAGCGAGATGGTGCGCGAGAGCAATCGATCCACCGGCAGCAACCCGGCCTGATACATGGCGATGTAGCGCGGCACATCGCGAATCGGAACCGCCGACCCCATGTACGAACCTTTTAATGTGCGTTCCTCGGTCACCAGCGTCACCGCGTGCAAGGTCACATTGCGGCTCGGGTGCGGCAAACCGATCGTCACCGTAGTGCCGCCGCGCCGCGTCGCACTAAACGCCTGCGCCAGCACCTTCTCGTTGCCAACGCCTTCAAATGCGAACTGGACGCCGCCGCGCGTCAGGTCGCGCACTGCCTGAACAGGGTCGATCTGGCTGCCGTTCACCAGGTGGGTTGCGCCGAACTGGCGCGCCAATTCGAGCTTCGAGTCGAGCAGATCAACGGCGATGATTGGCCATGCGCCTGCCGCGCGCGCGCCCATCACGGCGCTCATGCCGACGCCGCCCAGCCCGAACACTGCGACGCTCTGGCCGGGCGCGACGCGCGCCGTATTTACCACCGCGCCGACGCCCGTCATCACGGCACAACCAAACAGCGCCGCGATCTCCAGCGGCAGGTCGTCTTCGATCCGGATCAGCGACTCTTGCGCGGCGACGGTGAATTGCGCATACGACGACACGCCGAGGTGGTGGTTGATCACGCTCCCATCGGCGCGGTGAAAATGCCGCGCGCCCGAGAGCAGCGTTCCGCCGACGTTCGCCTGCGCGCCTGGCTCGCACAGCGCCGGTCGTCCTTCGGCGCAGGGCAGACAATGCCCGCACATCGGGACGAATGAGAACACGACATGATCGTCGCGCTTCAGGTCGGTAACGCCTGCGCCAACCTCACGCACAATCCCGCTAGCCTCGTGGCCGATGATCATTGGCATCGGGCGTGGGCGCGAGCCGTTAATCACCGACAGGTCTGAGTGGCACAGCCCCGCGGCGACAATCTCGACCAGCACTTCGCCAGGGCCGGGCCCTTCCAGATCGACTTGCTCAATTGCCAGCGGTTGTGATGTTGCATAGGGAGCTGGTTGCCCCATCGCGGAGAGAACAGCAGCCTTGGTGTTCATTCAGACACTACTCCTATATCAGTCCTGTTCACCTTAAAGGTGTCGAAGTCGCGCGCAATCATGGTATTCGGGAAAATAGCGCGCGCCTCCGCCTCGAGATCCTTCTCGCGATGCCTTCCCGATATATGCGTGAGGATAAGCTGGCGCACCTCCGCCTCATGCGCCAGCCGCGCAGCCATGCCGGCGGTGAGGTGCGCGTTCTGGCGCGCCATGTCTGCTTCTGCGTCGCCATAGGTTGCCTCGGTCACCAGCACATCCGCCTCGCGCACGATCTTGACAATGCTGTCCGTTTCGCCGATGTCGCCGGTGATCGCCAGTTTCGTGCCGTGCTGCAACTCGCCAAGCACCTGCTCCGGCGCGATTACCCGGCCATCGGCCAGCGTGATCGACTGACCACTCACCAGCGCCTTGCGCTCAGGCCCATTGGGCACGCCGAGTTCAGTCGCCTTGTCGTTTAGAAATGGCCGGCGCGAGTGCTCCTGAAACAGATACCCGTAGCAATCCGGCCCGCGGTGCTGTACTGGAAAGGCGACAACATCGAAGTCATCACCACTGATGATGATACCCGGCTTGACATCAACGAACTCGATGCGCATGGGCGGGCGCGCGCCCCGGAAGACGATCCCGAATAGCAGGTCATCAATGCGATCGAGCGTGCTCTTGCCGCCATAAATGCTCACCTGATCCAGCGTCTCCCACTGGCTCAGCGTCGACAGAATACCGCCAAGGCCAAGGATGTGATCGAGATGCGCATGGGTAATGAGGATATGTTCCAAACGGCGAAACCCCAGCCCGCTGGTCATCAACTGGCGTTGCGTGCCCTCGCCGCAATCGATCATGAAGCGATACTCGTCGTGGGTCACGATGAGCGATGTCAGCCCGCGCTTGGGCAGCGGGGCCGACGCGGCAGTTCCAAGAAATGTAAGTTCGAACATGTTTTGACAAGGGCTGAGGAGTGAAATTAGAGACTGGAGACTGGAGACTGTATCTCCCTTCCGGCATATTGTTTTTTATAGTATTCGAGATATTCGCCTGTTTTCAACTTGCGCCACCACCAGTCATTATCGGCGTACCAGCGCACAGTTTGCTCAATGGCTTGCGCGAAATTGTGTCGATTGGTCCAGCCAAGCGCGCGCACCTTTGTGGTGTCGATCGCGTAACGGCGGTCATGGCCCGGCCGGTCCGTGATCGGTTGGATCAGGCTGTAAGGCTTGTCCAGCAAATCCAGCACGGCATGCGCCATGTCGATGTTGGCGGTTTCCGCGCCGCTGCCCACGTTGTACACCTCGCCCAGCTGTCCTTTCTCCACCACGATGTCGATTCCTTCGCAGTGATCAAGCACATACTGATAGTCGCGTTGCTGCCGGCCGTCGCCGTACAGCGGCAAAGGAATGTTATCGATGGCGTTGGTCACAAACAGCGGCACGGCTTTCTCCGGATACTGATATGGGCCAATGTTGTTGCTGCCGCGCGTGATGGTCACGGGCACGCCAAACGATGTGAAGTAGGCCATGCACATCAGGTCGCCGCCGGCTTTGCTGGCTGAGTACGGGCTGCGTGTGTGCAGCTTGTCTTCTTCAGTGCTGCGGCCTGTGAGCACCTGCCCATACACCTCGTCTGTGCTGACTTGATGGTAGCGTTCCAACCCGAACTGGCGCGCGACTTCGAGCAGCACATAGCTGCCGTAGACATCGGTCATGATGAATGACCCCGGCTCCATCAGCGAGCGATCGACGTGTGTATCGGCGGCGAAGTTGATGATCGTCGTGACATCGTGTGCGCGCACCGCGCCGGCAACGGCCTCGTGGTCGCCAATATCGCCGCGCACAAAGATGTAGCGGTCTTTGTAAGCCTCGGCCACATCCTTCAGGTTGTCGAGGTTGCCGGCATAGGTGAGCTTATCGTATACCACCACTCGCCAGTCATCGTGCGTCTGCAACGCATAACGGACGTAATTAGATCCGATGAAACCCGCCCCGCCGGTTATGAGTACTGTCTTCATAATGGCGGATTGTATCAACGAACACGGGCGCAAAATCCACTGTCGACATTCGCATGATATACGATTGATATAGGATTGGGGTTTGGTTGTTGCGAATTTGAGAATGAGTGCGAACGAGTGCAAACGGGACAGAGGGAGAATAGAGAGGAACACTATGGGGCAATGGATCACACCTGAAGATGGCATGCTCATCGACTCAGACACGACGCTGGCGCCGGGCGTCTATTACCTGCCAAATGGCATCACGATCAACGCCGATCACATCACACTGGACGGCAACGGGGCGCTGCTGATCGGGAAGAAGTATCAGGGTCACGGCGTCAACATCAACCAGAAAACCGGTGTTACCGTGAAAAACCTGCAAGTGGAGCGCTTCTATCACGGCATCTGGGTCAACGCCAGCGCCAATGTGCGCATTCTCAACAACCGTGTCACGGCAACCCACGAGATTGCCGGCCCGGATGTCTTCCTCGATGTATGGCTGGATCGCAGTGCGGCCTATGGCGGCGGGATATTCCTAAGCGGTGTGATCGATAGCTTCGTGCTGGACAACGACGTCCAGCACCAGCAGAACGGCGTGCTGCTCTACGGATGCAACAACATCGAGGCTGCGCGCAACAACGCGTCATACAACAGCGGTTACGGCATCCTGCTATACGAGTCATCGTCAAACAAAATTGACGCCAACATCGCAGACTTCTGCTGTCGCATCTACCACTACAACGCTGACGGTGAGAAGTATCACAACGGCGCCGATGCGGCGGCGCTGGTGATCATGTGCAGTTCCTCCGGAAACACGATCACGCGCAACCGGTTGCGCAGCAGCGGCGATGGCGTGTTCCTCGGCGGGTTTCACAAGGACAATGTGAAAGTGCCGTGCAACGACAACGTTTTCGAGCACAACGACGGCAGCAACAGCCCGAATATCGCGTTTGAGGCGACGTTCTCGCAACGCAACATCTTCCGCGACAACAGGGCGGATAACTGTAACTACGGCTTCTGGCTCGGTTACTCCAGCCAGACGACGGTGACCGGTAATTCGATCTGCAACAACCGCACTGCCGGCGTGGCGATTGAGCAGGGCTACGGCAACACCATCAGCGCGAACCAGTTCGAGCGCAATCGCGAGGGTGTGCAATTGTGGGCGAGTGCGCAACCGGCCTTCACCGAATACTTTCCGGAGAACAGCGAGAGTTACGATACCGCGATTACAGACAACACATTTACGCGCCACGACGCCGCCGTCCACATCTGGAGCGAGAAAAACCGCTCTGGAACGCCCGCGCGACGGTGCCACCACTTCACGGTGACAAACAACGCCATCAATGACAACCGGGTGGGCATTGAACTGGAGCGCGTGCGCGCCAGCGTCGTGCAAGGCAACCGCATCTACAACAATCCTGAAGCGGGCATCAAGATGGTTGGCTGTCAGGATGTGAGTGTGGGCGCAAACGAGATGGAGAAGTCAGCTACGCAAACCTGATTTCGCTCAACCCGCGCAGCCGTTCGGCGGCCTGCTCGGCAGTCAGGTCGCGTTGCGGCTGTCCCAGCATTTCGTAGCCGACCATAAACTTCTTCACCGTCGCCGAACGGAGCAACGGCGGGTAGAAATGCAGATGCATCTGCCACTCGTCGTGCGGCTGTCCGTCATACGGCGCCTGGTGCACGCCCATCGAGTAGGGGAACGATACCTCAAACATGTTATCGTAACGCGTCGAGATGCGCTTGAGCGCATCGGACAAGCCATCACGTTCGGCGTTCGTCATGTCAATGATGCGCCGGATGTGGTTCTTCGGCAGCACCATCACCTCGAACGGCCAGACCGCCCAGAACGGGACGAGGCAGACGAAGTGCTCATTTTCAAACACAATCCGTTCGCCCTCGCGTTGTTCGATGGCGAGGTAGTCGATCAACAGAGGGGCGGGATTGGAGATTGGGGATTGGGGATCGGTGAGATAAGCTAGTTGGTGCGCTTGCTCTTTGGCGGGTTCGGTCGGGATGTGCTCGTTTGCCCATAGTTGACCATGCGGGTGGGGGTTGCTCGAACCCATCACTTCGCCGCGATTCTCAAACACCTGTATATAGGTGATGTCGTCGCGCGCGCCCAGCTCTTCACATTGCGCCGCCCATGTGTCAACCACGCTGCGTATCTCGGCCAGTGTCAATTGCGCCAACGTCAGGTCATGGCGTGGCGAAAAACAGATCACGCGGCACACGCCGGACTCCGACGAAGAGCGCAGTAGATTCTTGGCATCGGTGTCCGCCTCGGCAGCATCATCCGCTGTCTTGCTGAGCAAAGCCGGGAAGTCGTTGTCAAACACGTACAAGCCGGTGTAAGCAGGGTTGACAACGCCGTTGACGCGTGTATTGCCCGGGCACAGGTAACACCTGGGGTCATAAGGCGGTCGATCAGCCTGCGGGATTTTCTCAATCGCGCCAAGCCACGGGCGAGTTGCGCGGTGCGGAGAAACGAGAAGCCACTCGCCTGTGAGCGGGTTATAACGGCGGTGCGGGACATTCGCTTGTGTTTTGGTGATCATGAAGGCCGATCCTGTTGCGTTTCGCTCAGGCGAAGCGCGCGATACGCATGAACTATTCTACTTGTTGCTGTAATCGTCGCCCAGAATCACAAGCGCGTCAACCGGGTTGTTCGCATCCAGCGATGTGCTGACCGACGCCATCGACACCCCCAATGCGCCCGCGAGTTGCTGCATGAGCTGCGCGTTGCCCCGATAATCGATGATCACCGTATGGGCATACAGACCCTGCGCATCGCTGACTGAGACAACCTTATAGCCCTTGCTTTGCAAGCGGGTCTGCACAGACGCGGCAAGCCCTTTGATGCTTGTGCCGTTTTGTATGGTGATGCGCCCCGGCTCAGGCGTCTTATCGGCGTTCAGTTGCGGCGGCGGGGTATACAGTTGCGCGCGCAGTTCCTTTATCCGGCTCTGCACCGGGATCAGCACGTCAGCTCCCTGCGGAGTCACATAGTTTTGTGTCGATGTCTCATCAATCACCACCCTGGTGATTCTGTCCGTGGACAAATCCTTTGCAAAGAACAGCAGTTGCAATATCTCGGTCAAACTGAGATCGGTGCTGATTGAGCGCTGCAGGGAGTCCCATATCTGCCCCATGTTTGGCAGCAGGCGCGTGATCGCATCCGTGCTGAACACGCGGTCACGCAACGCCATAATGATCTGTTGCTGGCGGCGCATGCGGAAGAAGTCGCTTGCGCCATGGCGTGTGCGCGCATACTTCAGCGCCGTCGCCCCATCCATGTGGTGCATCCCGGCGCTGATGACAAATGGATCGTAGCCATAGTTCATGTCGGGGTATAAAGGGTCGTTGATGTCCTCGTCGACTTTAACGTCGATGCCGCCCACACGATCGACGAGCGTCACCAGAACATTGAAGTTTACGCGCGCGTAGTGCTGGATCGGAATGCCGAAGTTGGCGCTTACCGTCTTCATCGCCAACGCCGGTCCGCCAAACACATGCGCGGTATTAATGCGATCCTGACCCCGGCCCGGAATGGTCACATACAGATCGCGCGGGATGCTCAGCATGCCGGCACTGCGCGTTGCGGGGTCGAGCGTCAGCACAATCATCGTATCCGTGCGCGTGACATCAGGATTGTCGTCGGGTCGCTGGTCGATCCCCAGCAGCAGGACGTTCAACCGCTCGGTTCCCTGCCATGGCTGTATCTGCGCTGGCGCAGGGCTTGTGCCGGCGATGTTGTTTGAGCCAGAGGCGTTTCGAGCAGACAGAGTGCGCAAGACACTGAATGCCATGAACCCGACCGCCGGAAACACCACCAGCGCGGCGACGATGGCAATTACCACAATGGGGCTCACCCCTGGGCGGCGCGCCTGTTTGTCATCAGGTTGCGGTGTTTTCATTTATACAGGCGGCCACGGCATGCTGCGTTGTGTTCGGTTGGGGCCGGGATAAACCTTCAGATCGAGCAGCGCATAGATGCGGCGCTTGAGCGCAGCGACTTCGTTCTCTTCCAGCAGTTCTCGCAACACTCTGCCAAACGGCTGTTTCGACCCGATGCTTTCACTCAAGCGACGCAGATCTGCCAGTAACTCGGGCGGTATCGGCTGGCCGGCAAAGTCCCAGATCACCGTGCGGAGCTTGTAATCCGTATTGAACGTAATGCCGTGGTCGATGGCCCACACGTGCCCGTTCATGTCAAGCAGACAATGACCGCTCTTGCGGTCCGCATTATTGGTGATCAGGTCAAACAGCGCCAGGCGCATCAACGGTTCGCAATACGCCGGGTCATCGCGAAAGGTAAAGAAGTGTTGATCGGCGTCATTCTCGATATAGAGCTGCACCGAGCCGATGCCGTGCGGGCCGGAGCGCAACACCGTCAACGGGATCAAATCCCAGCCGAGCGTCAGGTTGACCTGGTATGCGGCAAATTCACGCAGACACAACGTCCCCTCTGGAAAATCCCACAGCGGCGCTTCGCCACGGCGCGGTTTGTACACAGCCTTTATCTCAGCAATATCGGCATTTGGACCGGAACCGCCAATCTCCCCAATGATATTGACGAGAAAGGTATAGTTCGAGCTCCAGGGCAGCAGCCCCTCAGCCTCCATGACGCCTGTTGTCAGCAGATCGAGCGTTTGTTGGGTGGTTAATGAAATCTCAGCCATCACACTCAGGCAAACACAATCTCGTCAGCATGTCCGTTGCTGCGCGGGCAGAAGTGTTCAAGCTCCTTATCAAGCGGTTTTTGGCAAAGCGGGCAGACGGGCCGGCCACGCGCAACGATATCAGTAGACTGGCGGCACATCGCGTCCATCTGCGCGCGTGAGCAAAAGAACTTTGTCACCGAGGCGTCTTCTTCGTCCACTTCGTCTGGCACAAGCTCGCGCGCCACCAACACCATCAGATCGTGTTCCTCATCATAACCAAGACCCATCTGGCCGACGCGATATTCGGGCGTGATCGGCTCTTCCAATCCCATATCCATCTGCAACTGCATGAAACCGGCGCCTTTGGGGTACTTGGTTCTCAACTCCTCAATCATTTGCTGAATCGCAACTCCAAGCGCCCTTACCTGCTCCTTTTCACACAGCAGTGTTATCAGTGCTGCGCCCTTGCGCGCCTGCACATAAAAGGTGCGATGGCCTGGCTCTCCCACAGCGTCGGTGGTAATCCGTGTGACTGGGTTCAACTCTATCGTGCTCTTTGGCATGCTCGAATTTTACACCTGTGTTAGTATGCTCTAATTCATTCCGTGGTTTTATTCTTGGCTTTATCTTTTTTATCTGGCATGTCGCTGTTGCAATTGTTGACGCGCCCTTGTGTGATGGAAGTGCGCGATCATGTGCAGGCGAACAACTGCCGCACTGAGGTGTTCAATGCGGGTTTCATCATCACTTGTCACTGTGCTCCGCGTGTGCGGAGCGCTCATCTTTGGGTTATTGGGCTGGTACGTGGCCGATCTCATTCCATTTACTGGCCTGCCGGTTCCGCTTAATAACACGCTTGTCTTTCATGCGATCATGGGCGTCGGCGTCGGCATCGTAGCCACCGTCCTTGTGCCGCCGATCTTGTCGGCGCAATTGCGGCGTTTTCTCGACGAGGTCAGCCGGGCAAGCGGCGCACAGATCATCGCCGATTTCGTCGGGTTCACCACCGGTCTTTTGATCGCGGCATTGCTGGCGTTCCCGCTGGCGTTGCTCCCCGATCCATTTCGGCAGGTGCTGCCGCTGCTATCAGCCATCATTTTTGCCTACACCGGCGTGATCATCATGAACACGCACTACCGCGAAATTTTCACGATGGTCAATATCCGCGTGCCATCAGGTAAAATTGATGAGCCTGTGGCGTTGCGCCCCGCGTTCAGGGAACCGCTCCTGCTGGACACCAGCGTCATCATTGACGGCCGGATAGCAGATATCAGCAGCACCGGATTCCTGCGCGGCGACTTGATTGTCCCCCGCTTCGTGTTGAATGAGTTGCAGTATGTGGCTGATTCCGCGGACGGCATGCGGCGCGCGCGCGGCCGGCGCGGGATGGACGTGCTGAAGCGCTTGCAAAAGGATGCAGCGACGCCGGTGAAAATCGTTGACGACGATCCGAGCGGCAGCAATGCAGTTGACGAGAAGCTGGTGATGCTGGCGAAACAATGGACTTGTCCGATTGTGACGAACGACTACAACCTGAACAAGGTCGCATCGTTGCAGGGCGTGACGGTATTGAATATAAACGAGTTGGCGAATGCGGTAAAGTCGGTGCTGCTGCCCGGAGAAATACTGACTGTGCGGGTGATACAGGAAGGCAAGGAAAACGGCCAGGGCGTCGGATATCTTGATGATGGGACGATGGTCGTCATTGAGGATGGCCGCGCTCACTTGAATCGCTCGATTAATGTGACAGTAACCAAAGTGCTGCAAACGGCGGCTGGGAAAATGATATTCGCCAAACCTTGAGAAAGAGATCTGTATAAAAGATATGAGCCAAACGATCTACAACGTGCTTGTGCGTGAAAAAGAAGTGTTCAAGCCCATTACGGATGGGCATGTGATGATGTACGTGTGCGGCCCGACAGTGTATGACAACTCGCATCTCGGGCATGCCAAAACCTACGTGTCATTCGACGTCGTGGTGCGCTGGCTGCGCTACAGCGGCTATAAGGTGCGCTATGTGCAGAATATCACCGATGTCGGCCACCTGCTCGACGATGGCGAAGACCGCATCTTAAAAGGCGCCCGCCGCGAAAAGGTGGAGCCGATGGAGATTGTCGAGCGCTACATGCGCTCGTACTTCGAGGACATGGACGCCATTGGCGTCGCGCGCCCCGATATCTCCCCCCGCGCCAGTGCGCACATCCCCGAGCAGATCGAGATGATCCAGGAACTCATCGCCAAGGGGCACGCTTACGAAGTGGACGGAACCGTCTACTATAGCGTTGAGTCCTTCAAGGAATACGGCAAGCTGAGCGGGCGTCGCGTCGAGGAAATGGAAGCCGGCAAACGCATCGCGGTGCGCGATGAGAAGCATCACCCGATGGATTTCGTTCTGTGGATCAAGGCTCCGTCTAATCATGTCCTGCAATGGCCGTCCCCGTGGGGGCGCGGCTATCCGGGCTGGCACATCGAGTGCTCGGCCATGAGCAACAAGTATCTCGGCGCCACCTTCGACATCCACGGCGGCGGCGTCGACAACATCTTCCCGCATAATGAGTGCGAGATTGCGCAGAGCGAAGGGGCGCACGACCAGATATTCGCCAACAACTGGATGCTCACAGGGACATTGCTGGTGGACGGCGTGAAGATGAGCAAGTCCCTTGGCAACTTCGTGACGATCAAGGATGCGCTCAAGCAGTACCGCCCGGAGGCGTTGCGCCTGTTTATCCTTTCCGGTCTGTATCGCAGCCCGGCTGATTACAGCGCAGCAGTGCTTGATGCCGCAACCAAAGGCGCTGAGCGCATCAACACAGCGGCGCGGCGCGCGCGGAATGCTCTGAAGACAGCCAAACCGGGTGACGCCAGCAATAACGAGCGCCTGATCACCCTGCTCGACCAGTACCAGATGCGCTTTACCAGCGCCATGAACGACGACTTCAACGCCCCGCTAGCGCTCTCCGCGCTGTTTGACATGAGCAAGGATCTGAACACCGCCATCGACGAAGGCACTGCCTCACAGTCGGTGCTCGAACGCGCCACATCGATTTACACCGAACTCGGCGGTCAGGTGCTTGGCGTGATCCAGCCGGAATCCAGGACAGCCGCAGGCAGCGGTAGCGCCGAGCGCGAGTCCGCGCTGATTCAGATGCTGATTGACATGCGCCTGGAAGCGCGCAAGGCGAAGGACTTCACCCGCGCCGACAGCATTCGCAACCAGTTATCTAAAATCGGTGTCATACTCGAAGATGGGCCGAATGGGGCCGTTTATCGTATCAGTAGTCTTTAGGGATCGGGCCATAGTGCGCGCCGGTCTCATAAATCAAAAGAGGTTATAGACATGAGTTTCATCGAAACAATCCATGCCCGCGAGATTCTTGACTCGCGCGGCAACCCGACCGTAGAAGTAGAAGTCGTGCTCGAAGACGGCGTCGGCGCCCGCGCCAGCGTCCCGAGCGGCGCCAGCACAGGTATCAACGAAGCCTGGGAATTGCGCGACACCGACGACAAGTCGCGCTTCGGTGGTAAGGGTGTTAAGAAGGCGGTTAATCACGTCAACACCGAGATCGCCGCAGCACTCGAAGGTTGGAACGCACTCGACCAGACTGGCCTGGACAAGCTGCTGAACCAGATCGACGGCACGCCCAACAAGGCGAACCTGGGCGCGAACGCGATGCTGGGCGTCAGCCTGGCCGTGGCGCGCGCAGCAGCGGACAGCGTCGGTTTGCCGCTCTACCGCTACATTGGCGGCGTGGATGCCCACGTGCTTCCCACCCCGATGATGAACATCCTCAACGGCGGCAAGCATGCGGACAATAGCACCGACTTCCAGGAGTACATGATCCTGCCGATCGGCGCGCCAAACTTCGCCGAGGGTCTGCGCTGGGGCGCTGAGACGTACCAGGCGCTGCACAAGGTGCTGAAGGCCAAGGGTTACGCGACCAACGTCGGCGACGAGGGCGGCTTTGCCCCCAGCTTGAAGTCAAACGCCGAAGCTGTTGAAGTTATCCTGACCGCGATCGAGAAGGCCGGTTACAAGCCAGGCGAGCAGATCGCCATCGGCCTGGACCCCGCTGCAAGCTCGTTCTACGAGGACGGCAAGTACGTTCTGTCAAAGGAAAACAAAAAGCTGAGCGGCGACGAGATGATCGACTACTGGGCCAACTGGGTTCGCCAGTACCCCATCGTGTCGCTTGAAGACGGCTTGGCCGAAGAGGACTGGGAGAACTGGACCAAGCTGACTGCGCGCCTGGGCGACCACATCACCCTGATCGGCGACGACCTGCTTGTCACGAACGTGCAGTTCATCAAACGCGCCATCAGCGAGAAGGCCTGCAACGCATTGCTGTGCAAAGTCAACCAGATCGGCACGCTGAGCGAAGCCATCGCGTCCGTGCGCATGAGCCACAAGGCTGGCTGGGCTGTGGCCGTGTCACACCGCAGCGGCGAGACTGAGGACACCACCATCAGCGACCTGGTCGTGGCGCTCAACACCGGCCTGATCAAGACCGGCGCACCCGCCCGCGGCGAGCGCACCGCCAAGTACAACCAGCTTCTGCGCATCGAAGAATATCTGGGCGAGGCCGCCGAATACGCTGGCCGCTCCGCGCTAAAGTCATAGTCCATCCGCGTCGGTAGGGGTAACCCTTGCGGTTACCCCCTTTCCGCGCAACGGCGTGGGTTGCCCCTGCACACTGCCTGACAATATCAAACAGGCAACCCCGAAACGTGCAGGGCGCTACAACTGGATTCCCATCGTCCACTCCCAGACGCTGCCAGCCGCGACCGTTGAACACTCGCCGCGCGTCTTCGCGACATTCAAATCATCGAACGACGCGGTGCACGGCTCGATGAAGATGTTGTACAGGTCGCCCCATCCGCCTTCATTCAACAGGATGCCGAGATACGGCACAGTGTCATTGGAGAACGAGACGGTCAACGTCAAACCGCTGCGCGGGTACGTGAGCGCGCACCAGCCGGCCGGCATGCGCCCTTTGACAAAGTACTTGTCCGCATCACGCGCAGAGGGCGGGCGCACCCGGCTGAGGTCGCGCTCCGATCCATCGGGCAGGCGCGCCACCGGCCAGTCGAGGATGTCGCCATAGTTGCCGAGGGCGCCGTTGAAACTGAGCCGGTTGACGATGTGGTTTACGCCAGGCGGCAGCACGATCTCAGCCCCCTCCTCCAACACGATCATCATGTGGGCAGCCCACATGAAATCCATGGCAAAAGGCGATTCGTTCGTCAGCCGATATCGCCACTGCAATGAGCGCTCCCCGTCGAATGCAATCCACTTCTCGATCCGGTACGGGAAACGCACGCCGCGCGTCTGCATGTGCAGGCTGCCGGCGTCGACGTCGCACTGCCATGGCAGGCTCCATACCTCGCCGTGGTCGGGGATGGGCGTGCCCTTCCATGGGTATGACTGGTAGAAGCACGCGTCAATGGTCGGGAACATGTCGTCGAACCCGCTGCACTCGCCGGCCACGTAGTCGCCGTCGTAGGGCTGGCGCAGGTAGGCCGCGCCGGGGCGCTGCACGAGCAGTTCGAGGTCGAGCGGTTTGTATCGCAGCGACGCCATCTTTGCGCCGATCCCAGGCAGGAACTGCGCCGCGATGACAGCGGACTCGATTGTGACGGCCGGTTGATCTTTGTAGACCGATTCATTGATTTGGGTTGTCATGGCTGTAAATCCTTGATACCAGGCTGAAATCGCTCACATTCCTTTAGACATTCCTTTAGAATAGTCGCGCCAAAGCCAGCGCATGGTGTCCGGGAAGATCGCTCCGCCGTGCTTGAGTGTGTGCCCAGCCTCGCCAAAGACGAACTGATAGTCATACTCCCGGTAAGCAAGCGCGGCAGCCATATCCCGGTTCGCGATGGGCCAACAGCCGAAAATGACGTCGATATCTTGCGCGCCTGTCTGCAAAAACACCCGCAGTGATCTGGCCTTTGTCTTGCGGATCAAAGAGGGGTAGACATGCCCGCCACGAATGTCTGCAAAACTGCCGCAGTGACTCACGACCTTACGGAATGCGTCGGGGCGTTCCCATGCGACAGTGAAGGCACAAATCCCGCCGGAACTGATGCCGCATATCCCGCGACCCGCCGGGTCTATGGTGATGTTGCATTGCTTCCCGATCTCCGGGAGCAGCTCCTCAATAAGGAATCTGGCGTAACGGTCGCCCAGTGAGTCGTATTCGAAGCTGCGATTGTCGGTTCCACCATACAACGGGTTGCCCGGCCCTTTATCGCCAGGACTGACAAACAGGCCAATCGTCACCGGCATATCCCCTGTATGGATCAGGTTATCGAAGACGACAGGCGCGTTTAGTTCCGGGCCAAGGTATGATTTGCCGTCCTGAAACACCATCAGGCAGGCGGGTTGCGAGCCGTCATACTGCTGCGGCATATACAGCCAGTAGTCGCGCTCGGTCCCGGGATAGATGCGCTCGCTCTTCCAGTGATACTGGGTGATCGTCCCATGTGGCACACCCTCCTGCAACAGGGAGTCCGGACCGAGCGTGTACTGTGCATCGGCGTCTCTGCCGGCGGCAAAAGCAGCTTTGTCTTTTTCCGAGATTCCCATGGGTATCTGCTCCTCGATGGCAGGTAGTGGATCGCTTGCAGAATCTTTCATCACTCTATTCTCCTGGCATATAGCATGCAACCGATGGCATTCATCTGTAACCGATTCCTGTTGAATTGGGCGCTGTTCATAATAACCTCTACTTTAGTACAGATTTGGGTCGTGACGCTCGTCGGTGGGCGCATTCTAGTGCGATGTCAAATCGTGATACATATAGAATCAGGTCAGGAAAGTGTGTCCCAGACATGACATTCGCACAAATACTCGTCATCTTAATCGTTGCAATCCCGCTGCTCTTCGTCGCGCTGAACCGGCTGCGCGTGGATATCGGCGCGCTTATCATCGCTGCCGGGCTCGGGCTGGCGCAGTTCGCCGGGATGGGCATACTGGGCGCCGCGAACACGCCCGGCGATGCAGTCAAGGCCATATCGGGACTCGGCCAGCCGGTCGTTGTCACGCTGTTCAGCCTGTTCATTATCACGCGCAGCCTGGATGTCACCGGCGTGACCCGGTTGATCGCGCGGCGGTTGTTGGCCGTCGGCGGCAAGTCAGAAATGCGCCTGATCCTCCTGTTCACCGCCGCGACTGCCCTTTTGTCACTGGTCATGAACAACCTGGCCGCTGGCGCGCTGATGCTACCCAGCGCGCTGGAGGCCGCCCGCCGCACCGGCATCCGGCCCAGCAAGCTGCTCATCCCAGTCGCTTATGGCAGCCTGCTCGGCGGGGCCGCGACGTACTTCACCACCGCAAACATCATCGCAAGCAACCTGCTGTTGACGGCGAATCCGCCGCAGACGCCGCTGGGCATCTTCGACTTCACCCCCACCGGCGGGTTGATCGCGCTTGCGGGCATCGCGTTCCTGGCGCTGTTTGGCAAAAGACTGTTGCCCAACCGCGCGCCGACCGAAGAACAACTGATGGTGCGTCACACAAGCAGTGACCTGGAAGACATGTATCAGTTGGGCGAACGGCTGTGGGAAGTGCGTGTGCTGCCAAACACACCACTGGCGGGCGCGCGCCTGGGCGACACCGGCATCGGCGACCGGCTCGGCCTCACCGTTGCGGCCATCTGGCGCGGCCATCAGGCCCTCTTCGCGCCGCCAGACAGCCAGATCATCAACACGGGCGACCTGTTGCTCATCGTCGGGCGCGAGGAACGCGTCAGCCAACTGGTCGCGCTGGGCGCGGTCATCGGGCGCGAGCCGCCCGTGGGTCATATCAGCGATCGCGGTGTCTCGTTGATCGAGGTGATTCTTGCGCCGCACTCGCGCGTAGAAGGCCGGACGTTGCGCGAACTCGACTTCCGCCGCAACTTCGGGTTCACGGCGGTGGCGCTGTTGCGCGGGAGCCGCAGCTATCGCACCGACGTGGGCAGTTTTAAGCTCACCCCCGGCGACTCGCTGCTGATGGTCGGCTCGCCCGATCAGTTGCGCCGGCTGCGCAATAACGCCGACTTCATCGTCCTTGAGCCGGATGCCAGCGACCAGCCTATCCAGAAGCGCCGGGCTATTCTCACCGGACTGATCCTCGTCGCAGCCATTGGGCTCTCGGTGGCAGGCTTTCCTGTTTTTCTGGCCATGTTGATTGGCGCAATCCTGTTGATCGTCACCGGTCTGTTGTCGATGGAAGACGCCTACCGCGCAATGGAGTGGCGCGCCATTTTCCTGATCGCGGGCATGTATAGCGTTAGTGTCGCGATGGTGCAAACCGGGCTGGCCACACTGATCGGCAATGGCGTGTTGACAATCGTCAGCCCGCTTGGGCCGCTCGGGCTAGCCGCTGGATCCTACCTCCTGACGGCGGTGTTGACGCAATTCATGGGCGGGCAGGTGACAGCGCTTGTGACCGGCCCGATTGCCATCAGCGCAGCGATCAGTATGAACACCAGCCCGCAGGCCATGGCGGTCGCGGCGGCTATCGGCTGTTCCGCCGCATTCCTCACACCCATCGCCCACCCGGTGAACATCCTGGTGATGGGGCCGGGCAACTACCGCTTCAGCGACTTCCTGCGCGCCGGGCTTTGGCTGACGGTGTTGTCCTTCATTTTTCTCATGCTCGGCATGATCCTCTTCTGGGGTCTGTAACTCTGTCACTTTTTGCGGATCGCTGCATCTAACAAAGTGACATCACATACTTTGAAGAGGTACAACAACCCATGCCGATCTTTGAATTCGACTGCATCACCTGCGGCAAGCCATTCGAGAAACTGGTGCGCAACAGCAACCTGCCGATCGAAAACATCGCCTGCCCGTCCTGCGGCAGCAAACGCGTGCTGAAGAAGCTATCCACTTTCGCCGCCAAAGCCAGTGGCGGCGGCAACTCGACCGCTGCGAGCGCCAGCGACTGTTCCACCGGTGGAACCTGAGGACTCCGTCGACCCAGCCGGTCGTGAACCGGTTTCAAGAATTTCCGCGAAAGATGTATAACGAGATGTATAACGATATTGGCGCAGAGTCGCCAATATCTGCAGGGAGACATTGAAGCAGTGAGTAAGAAGACACAGTCAAAAGGCCGCCCCGCTCGGCCCAGCCGCAGCCGTTTTCCCGTGTGGGCCTTCGTCGTCGTCGCCGTCGTGCTCATCGCCGCAGTTGCAGCAGTCGTGTTGACACAGAATGCTGGAAACACCGCCGCGAGCCTGCCGTCGACAATCACCGTCAGCGAGGCAGCGACAAAGCGCACTGCCGGCGCGTACATCCTGGACGTGCGCGAGCCGTCCGAATGGGTGGATTATCACGTGCCTGGCTCGACGCAAATTCCGCTTGGCTCGCTCGCCAGCCGGGTTAGTGAGGTGCCAAAGGATAAGGACGTCGTCGTGGTATGCCACTCTGGCAACCGCAGCCAATCGGGCCGCGATATCCTGCTCAAAGCCGGATTCACCCGCGTGACGAGCATGTCCGGCGGACTGGTGGAATGGGGCAATCAGGGACTACCGCTGGTCAAGGGGCAATAACGAGCGGGATAAACGCGGTGGGCGATCGCCAGGTGGCACACTGGTCGAACATATTCATCACGACGATGGACGCATACGGCCACGATGAACTGAACGGCCCTTGATATGGCCCGCCCTTCGCGACGCCGATTCCCATAAATCCCTCTTTGCCGGCACTCCCATTATTGTCGATGTAGGGGTACCACAGAATGGCGTGGCGATGTCCCCAGGCGCTGCCGCTATCGGCGTACATCCATAGATAAATGGCCATCTCGACCTGGTAAGTCAGGCGGTTGTTGTTGGTGCTGACGCTGACATACAGATTCTCGCCAACGGACAAAAAGTCGTGACACGAGTTGATCGCGCTGATGCTGTTCATGCGCGCCCATGGATCCTTCCCATCCACCGTGTGACCCCATTTATTGTTTGTCAGCAGATAGTTGGCATAGTTGCGCGCCACGTTAGTGACGTTGGTTTCTATGTCCTGGAGGGGCAACAACCCTATGGTGGCGGCGCCCATGCGGTCGGTGCGCTCGCGGTTGACCAGCCACAGCCCGCGTTCGCTGTCATTCATCTCGTCCCAGGTTTCCTGTTCGGGCATTTCGAGCATTCGGATGGATGTGCCCAACTGCGAGTTCTCCGCTGCGCGCGCCGCGTTGAAGGCGCTTTGCACATTAGCGACGCTGGTAAATTGGCTGGGGCTGGCAGCGGTGTCAGCAGTGGGGTCTGCGGGATAGTTGCGCACTGGCGCTTCGCCTTCGGCATGCGCCGACCGAATAGGAATCATTCGCGCAAATGTCAAGATGATCCCAAGCAGTATGATGATGCGAAAGACTGTGCGAAACATAATATGAACCACCCAGTTGATTAAACAAATTGTTATCCTCCTTGTGGGTGTGGACACTGACCAAACCGCGTATTTGTGTCATTGTTCCGCCCGATGGCGACCGAGCCATCGGTTTAGCATGCTGTTTGCAGGGTATGGCGGCGAACTAATACGTCCACGCAACCGAATCAGGGCGCGGGCAGTGGCGTGCTTCATCCCAGTCCGACGGTGCCGTCTCGGCCACCACGCGTGGGCGGATCGTGCACGCCCTGCCGGGCGTGCAGGCGCGGCAGGGCGGGTAGCCGTCGAGGCCATCGCGCAACGCCTCAGCCACGACCTCATAACAGTCGTGTAACGCAAACAGCGTCGCTCGGCACGCGCCGATTTGCCCGGTGCGATCCAGCCCGCGCGCCTGCATGTGAGCGGCATAGCGGGTGTGGTCTGTTATCGGGCAGGCGTGTTCGCGCCACCCCCACGTCCGTCCCATGACGCGCCGGCCATCTGGCAAAAGCACCGGGTACGCCTCGGTGCGTCGACCCAGGCATGGCGCTGCGGTGGACATCTCGACAACGTGGTGAAATGTGTTGGATCCGTACCCGACGCCCAGCAGCAGCGCATGCCCGCCGTCAGCGTGCAACAGCCCCAACGGCGACTGTGGCCCCATCGTCAGCGCGCGGTGATGCCCGGCGATATAGCGGCCGGCGTTTGCGCCCCAGGCGGCGAAAGCGTGCGTCGGGTCAAGGCTGCGGGTCACGCCTGACAATCGCCAGAAGTGATCGGGGATGGCTCCGTTGAGCGTGCGCGTCGTCCGTGGGTCGAAGACGCCTGCGCCGCCCGGCTCGAACGGCGCGCCATGGTTGAATGTGGGCATGAGCAGCGTTCCGGCAGGCGTGATCACATCCATTAACGCGGCGACGACAGTTGCGGCGCCGCCATCCACCCTCCCAAAGCTGCGCAGGGAAGAGTGAACCATTAATCCCATACCGGCGTGAACGCCGATATTGCGCAGACCAGAAGCGATGTCGTCGCGAGTCAGAGGCTGTTGAGGGCGATCCATCACACCAGTATAGTCATCCGTAGAACAACTCAGTTGCTTCGTTTGTCGCCTCGGTCGCACAGACCGTGTCCGGGTAAACCGCATAGGTGATAATGCGATGCATCATTCACGAGGGTACCACTATAAAAATCACGATTCAGGAAAATGGTCCGTATCTCGTTACCGGCAATGTGCCGCTGGTGTCGAAGACCCAGATCGTCACCGAGTTTGGCGAGCCGATTGCCTGGGAGAAAACCGCTGACATTCCGGCGGGTGGTGAATATGAGCTGTGCCGTTGTGGTCACTCGGACGACATGCCTTTCTGCGACGGCTCGCACCGTTCAGCAGACTGGGATGGCGCGGAGACCGCTGACACGGGCGCTATGACCGAACGGAGCGAGACGCTCACCGGCGGCAAGCAGATCGTCGTTCATCATGATGGCTCATTATGCTGCGGGTCGGGCTTTTGCGGCACGCGCCTTGCCAATATCCAGCGCATGCTGGGGCAGGCACAACCCGACGACACCAATGTGCGCTCGCAGATCATCGCGATGGTCGAACGGTGTCCGTCCGGTTCATACACCTACTCGATTGAGGGGAGCAACAAGGATATCGAGCCCGACCTGCCAGCACAAATCGCGGTAACCACCGAGATCACTTCACATGGCCCGATTGAAGGCCCGCTGTGGGTCACGGGCAACATTCAGATCGAGCGCGCCGATGGGCAACCGCTGGAAACCCGCAACCGCGTCACCCTGTGCCGCTGTGGCGTGTCGACTATCAAACCCCTGTGCGATGGCGCACATCGCGGATCGGACTAAAATCAGCCATAGGAGATAACCTATGGCACACTACACCACGCGTTCCGGGTATGAGTCCCTTGTCGAGCGCCTGAACAGGTTCCCCCAGGGCGCTCCACCGTCCGATGCGCTCTACGGCATCCTGAAGCTGCTCTTCAACGAAAAAGAGGCCAGCCTCGTGGCGCTGCTGCCGATCAAACCGTTCACGGTGAAGCAGGCGGCGGCGGTCTGGAAGATGACTGAGGTCGCGACCCGTGGCGTCCTCGAAGGGCTGGCCAGCCGCTGCATCCTGCTCGACGCCGTCGACCCCGGCGGGACGACGTTATATGCGCTCCCGCCGCCGATGGCCGGGTTCTTCGAGTTCTCGATGATGCGCTTGCGCGGCGACATCGACCAGCATCTGCTGGGCGAATTGTTCTATCAATACTTGAACGTCGAGGACGCATTCGTCACCGCGCTGTTCACCACCGAGAACCGCATCGGGAGGGTGTTCGTCAACGAAGATGCTTTGCCGGTAGATCCTACGCTGACGATCCTCGATTACGAGCGCGCAAGCGAGGTAGCGCGCACAGCCAGTTCGCGCAGCGTGGGCATGTGCTATTGCCGCCACAAGATGAGTCACGTGGGGCGCGCATGCGATGCCCCGATGGACATCTGCTTGACCTTCAACGGCGTCAGTGACTCGCTGGCGCGGCACGGCTATGCGCGCGAAATCGATGTTCCCGAGGCGCTCGACAAGCTGCAGGAGGCGCGTGACCGTGGGCTGGTGCAGTGCGGTGAAAACGTCCAGAACGGCGTCGGTTTCATCTGCAACTGCTGCGGCTGCTGTTGCGAGGCGCTCGTGGCAGCGCGCCGGGTCGGTTTCGTCCACGCCGTTCAAACGACCAACTATCTCCCGGTCGTCGACGAGAGCCGCTGTAATGGCTGCGGCAAGTGCGCAGACGCCTGCCCGGTCGAGGCGATGGGGCTGGTGTCGGCCAACGATCCGCGCTACCCGAAGCTGCGCAAAGCGCTCGTGAACACACAGGTATGCCTGGGGTGCGGCGTATGCCTGAAAGCCTGCGCGCGCGATGCGTTGCGGCTGACTGAGCGTGAACAGCGCGTCATCACGCCGATTGACTCGGTGCATCGCACGGTGCTGCTGGCAATTGAGAAAGGCATGTTGGCGAATCTCATCTTTGACAATCAGGCGCTCGCCAGCCATCGCGTGATGGCAGCTATCCTTGGCGGCATTCTGCGATTACCGCCGCTCAAACAGGCGCTTGCCAGCGAGCAGGTGCAAAGCCGTTACCTGACAGGGCTGATCGAGTTCGCGAAAAAACAGATGGCATAAGCCCCTGCGAGGGTTGGACTTGCGCGCAACGATATTCTAATATCACCCCTCGCAAGGGTGGAATTGCGGCGAGTGTTGGCGTGTGCACTCGGAACAGGATTAGTATCGTGGCGCGTAACCACCCGCTGGCGGTTGCGCGAATCGCATGCGCATGATCGAGAATTCGAGCGATGACTCGGCGATCAGGTCGCGCAATAGCCACAGCGTCGGCAGGAAGCGCAACTCAGCATCGTGTTCGAGTAGTGCGGCGACGATGTTGTCGATTTTACGCATCCCGCGCGGGATCACCGGTGTGCGCGAGACGAAGTATCCCGCTGGCGCGTCGCTGAGCGTGAATCCATTCTGCTCGAATTCGTAGCAGTAGATCGTTGTCGTGAGCAGGCGAGGCAGCCATGCGCTTTCAATCGCGATGACCCGGCGCGCGGTTGTCCCGCTCATGAAGCGGGCGATATCGGCGGGGGTGGTCGTCGCGGCGATGCCAAACGTCACGCGCGGGCAGTCGCGCGGGAGAAGCTGGTTCACCAGATGCGCGTGGTCAATTGCCCATACGATCTCACCTTCGATGCGATTAGATTTGTCCGTTCGGTCGGGGCGCGGATCGAACCGTGTGATATCGGGTTCGCTGCTGACGTGATACAGGACGCCCATCGTGTAGGGATTATAAGTCGTCAACCGTGTATAGTACACACTATGCGCTTTAGTTTGATATTGCCGCTGTTCATCGTTCTCAGCCTGATCGTCAACACCGTCGGCTTTCGCCGGCTGGTTCATTTCGTCAGTGTGGGATATGCGTTATCCGTTATCGTGATGAGCCTCGTGACCGGCATGGTGTTCCTCGTTCAGTTGCCACCCTTGCCCCCGTTAGCGTTCCTGCACCTGGCCGGGTTGATCGTCTGGGGCGCGCGACTGGCGATATATGTTCTGCGCCGCGAAGCAAAGGCGGCGTATCAAAATCGAGCGGCGGACATGTTCGGCCAGTACAACGGGGTGAGTGCGCTGATCAAGCTGGTCATCTGGGTATCCGTATCGATTCTCTACGTGCTGATGTTCCTTCCGGCGCTGTTCAATGCCACAAATACACTCCAAATGCCAGCGTTCGTCGCGACTGTCGCCCAGGCACTGGGGCTGGTTGTGCTGTTCGGCGGATTGGCGATTGAAGCCGTTGCGGACCGGCAAAAATCCGTTCACAAAGCGCAACACCCCGGCCAGTACTGCGCGGTTGGCCTATACCGCTGGGTGCGCTGCCCCAATTACCTGGGCGAGATCCTGTTCTGGCTGGGCGGTTGGATCATGGGCTTGCCGTTTTACACCACACCGCTCGAGTGGCTGGGCAGCCTCGCCGGCCTGCTGTGCATCATCCTGATCATGATCGGTTCGACCAAACGCCTGGAACGCTCGCAGGATGCGCGTTACATGAGCTTGCCAGAGTACCAGCTTTACGTTCGCACTGTGCCGGTATTGATCCCGTTTGTGCCCATCTACTCACTCAAAAACATGCGGGTGTCTCTGGGCTAGATGCGCCCGGATGAACACACTCTCATCGAATTCTGCCCCGACCCCCATCATCGACGGCTAGACTAAAAAGCATGAACACTGTGTTGAATACCAGAAAAACGTCGCGCTTCTTGATCATCGCAATAGCCGTCCTGATATTGAGCTTATACGGAGTGAGCGCCCCAGCACTCGCTGCAACGACCACACCTACTTCATACGTCGGCAGTTCAATTGGCAAACAACCGCCCGTGATACAGAGCTTCAATATCACCCAGTTCAACGGGCGCGGCATCTTCTTCGGCAACATCACTGTTGGCGGCATAACCTACACCGGCTATGGTCGTTACGTTGGCGCCACTGCTACGCTGCTCTTCTCATGGTTTACTTACAGTTCAACCGGCCTCTCTACCTACCAGGGCGATTTCACCGGCAAGTTTGGTCCCGGATTCCTCACCATCACGGGCGCCTTCAACAAGGGAACGCAGACAGGCGCTTTCAGCCTTAAGGCAGCGTAAGCGGTCATTGTTTCAGCCGTGCCGGATGCAATCACGCGCAATCGCCCCGATGAACCGGCTCGGCTGAACTGCATATCCCTTCGCATTTATCGCGTGTGACGAGATAAACAGGCGTTGTTTCGCGCGCGTCATTGCCACGTAAAAGACGCGCTTTTCTTCTTCCAGTTTTGTTGGGTCTTTCCTGCTCTGATAAGTGGGCATCTCATCCTCGCACGCGCCGGCCAGGAACACCGTATCGAATTCGAGCCCCTTGGACTGATGAATGGTGATGATCGCGACCTTGTTCTCCCGCATCGTCAGTTGATCCAGGTTTTTCGCCAACGCGGTGAACTCGATCACGGCGCGCAAGGCGGTTTCCGGGTGCAGCGCCGGATCATCGCGGTCGCTGAAGGTGCTGACCAGCCTATCGAGGTTCGCCCTGCGCTTCCGTTCCGGGTCGCCAGCGTATGCTTCCCGCACCCCCGATTCATCCAGAACGCGCGCCAGCAGCTCAGCCGGGCGCAATCGTCCCATCTGAGAGCGCCAGTCCATCATCAACTGAGCCAGCGGCTTGAAGTGCCGACCGTTGATGCCGCGCATCAGCTTTGCGCGCTCTGCCGATTGGGCTGCAACCAGCGGCATCAGCGCCTCGGCCAGTCGAACGGTCGTCTCAACATCTGCGTCGGCGCGATGGGTGGGCGTGCTGCCAAGGTGCAGCGTCTCTGCCAGTGTGGCCAGCCGGTAGTTGCCCGACTCGACGAAGCGCGTCGCGGTGTTATACGTATCCGCCCATTCCAGTTCCGGCGCGTCGATGCCTGCCCGCCGCGCATGCGCCATGACCATCTTGACGTCGTAGCCCACGTTATGCCCGACGAGGAGTGCTCCACGCGCAAAAGCGAAAAACTCGCTCAACACCTGGCGCGCGGCTTGACCATTGGCATTCAGGAACTCATCGGTGAGCCCGTGAATAGCCACACTCTCGCCGACCGCCTGGCCTTTGATGTACTGATGAAACGTCGCAACTCGCTTTCCGCCAGCCAGCTTCTGCGCCGCAATTTCGACGACGGTCGCGGATTCCACGTCGAGCCCTGTCGATTCGACATCGAACACAACGACTGTCCCGGCAGACCAGGCTTCCAGTAGTGGGTAGAACGGATCCACGCCGGCGAGCAGCTCCGGCGTGGCAAAGTCGGTCAGCTTCAACCCGCACTGTGTCCCGCTCTGCATAAGTTTTGTCAACGTCGCCGCGCCAACGCCTTTGACATAGTTCAGGGCGATGCGATGCATCGCGCCGTTGTCAAAGGGGTTCACCAGCAATCGGAGAAAAGACAGCACGTCCTTGATCTCCTGCCGTTGGAAGAACTCATACTGTTCGACGGTGA
>CAIXPS010000335.1 GCA_903921365.1 uncultured bacterium
CGCGCTTATGCGGCGACTTCTTCTTGTGTTTGACTGTATGACATCCTTTGCCCTTAATGCAAACACGTTTGGCGTGCGTGGCGATGTGATGGATGTGGGTGTACGCCCTGGCCTTCCTGTAGGCTTCTTTTGAACGGTACGATTCTGTTGGCAACTCACACCTCCTGCGACTGCCACCATGATACCTCAGTTTCACGTCTCGTAACGAGTCCAGGTTGAACCACTCCAGCGGCATAAATCCAGCGTGGAATCTGCTGTGGCACTACAGCAATGCCGTGACTGAGCATTATCTTTGTATCGTTGATACCGAGATTGAAATTGAAACTCACGAGCGCATCGTATTGCCCTTGGGTGAGCGTCAAACCGAGAGCGTCAACCTGAGATTCAACCGGGGCGATATCCGACAAGAATAGGACATCGGCTTGGGCTTGAGCGATGCCAGAAGAGAAGATTCCTGTGACAATTTCATTGTGAATTAGCTTGTGGCCCCAACCTATCGTTGGGTAGTTATTCAAGTCGGGGTAAATGCGGAAGGCGGTTCCGTCCCACTTTGCGCAGCCTTCCCACCCCTTGATGGCCGTTAAGCATGTGTCACTGGCCTGCATTTACTCTCCTACCAAGCCCAAATTGACATCGTTACAACTGGGTTGAATGGAGTCGCTGTTGGATTCGCGTCCAACTGGAACGCTGGCACAGCTTCACTGGGAGTCCACGGCTCGCTCTGTACGGAACCGGCAATATTCTGGCAGTCAGCGGGAATGACTTGCAAATTGCCGTTCAATATCACATATTGCAGTGAGCACGCGCCATCCGCGCTGTTGATGTAATAGAGTTCTTCCGAGTACAGTGTGTCGGCAACAAATGTTGGAAACCTGATACCAGTATCTTTCCACCCTCCCGCCGCGCTGGGAACGATGTCGAGTTCCAGCAATCCTCCAGCGATAGGAACAAGTTGCGTCTGTCCGTTATCGGTTACCTTATTTGCGTTGGTCAGGCGACGGCCAACCTCAAATGCCTGTATGCCCACGACGCTATCGAATTTATAACTGGCACGGATTAGAAAGTTTCCCGCCCAATTCAAAGGCAACTTGACGTTCGGGGCTTTTGCCATCCAGTCCGCCCATTTGCCCTTTACGCCAACGGTTTGCAAGGTTAAGGTTACGGGCGGTTGAATTGGCGGTGGCGTGACTTGCACGATGTCCCACACAGCAGGAGTCACCGCGCCGGGGCCGGTGATGCTTGGACCGGATTGCTTAGACCACCCGGTTTGCTGCTCAAGGTCAAGGAATGCGGTTGCGTTGGCGGGAATGGTTACTGGCTGCATAGAGTTCTCCTTGCCTAATTCGATGCGAAGATTAGAGCCGGGGCCAGCCGGTGCTCACCCTTTCCGCCTCACATTCGGCGTCTGTCCGGGTCCGGCCCCAGCCACTTCCGAACCTGCCCTCTCCCTGCGGAGTTTAGGACGCGGAAGGGTGACTCTAAAGATGGGCGCGGCATGTACC
>CAIXPS010000336.1 GCA_903921365.1 uncultured bacterium
CATGTTCGTCGTTAGGCAGACACATGGGTCTGCGTCTACGTTTGGCATATACGTCGCTGGGCAGACACATGGGTCTGCGTCTACGTTTGGCATATACGTAGGGGCGCACCAATGTGTGCGCCCATGAGATCAACCATGAAATATTTCGTTGCTGTCGCCGGCAATATCGGCGCTGGAAAGTCGAGTCTGACCGGGCTGCTCGCGCAGAAATTCGGATGGGAAGCGTTTTTCGAACCGGTCGAAGAAAACCCCTACCTGGCGGACTTCTATACCGACATGTCGCGCTGGGGATTCCATTCGCAGGTGTTCTTCCTGGCGCGCCGACTGCGCCAGTACCGGGCGAACGCCGCTTCGTTTGGTTTGCTCGACCGCCCCGGCTCGGTCATCCAAGATCGCAGCGTCTACGAGGACGCCGAGATATTCGCCTATAACCTGCACCGGCAAGGCGCCATGAGCGCGCGTGATTGGAATACCTATCATGATCTGTATGACGCTGTGACGACTCTGCTGCCGCCTCCGAATCTGGTGGTGTATCTGCAGGCGTCAGTCTCCACGCTGGCGCAGCGGATTGCCCTGCGCGGGCGCGCATTGGAACAGACGATCAACCCGGACTACCTGGCGCAACTCAATACTCTGTACGAGGAATGGATCGCGGGGTTTAACCTGTGCCCGGTGCTGACGGTAGCCACGGATGATCTCGACTTCGCGCACGAGCCGGCACACCTCGATCTCATCGCCCGGCGCATTACAGACAGTCTGCAAGGATAAGAATTTATCTACGAATCTTCGCGAATCTAAAACCACGAATCAACACGAATAGGAATTTATAAAAAGAGATTTGTGTCAATTGGTGGTTTCTCTTTTTCGCGCAGATTCGTGGATAATCCGTTCTCATGGGAGGGGTTTGCCGAGGAGCTTTTGCAGGTCTTCCTCGCGGCCATAGTTGACGGTGAAGGCTTCCTTCTTCAGCGATGCCAGCTCCCATTGCTCGTTGCTCATGTTCAGGCACTCGAAGCGGCAGTTCTCCACACATTGCGCGCAGAAGGTGCAGCGATCGACGTGATAACGCATGACGAAGCGCTTGCTGGCTTTGTCAACGGTGATTAACTCAATCGCGTTGGACGGGCAGTCTTTCACGCACAATTGACAGCCGGTGCATTTGTCCGGGTTATACATCAACTCGCCGCGCAATCGCGACGGCGCGGAGGTCTTCTTAAATGGATACATTTCGGTTACTGGTTTCTTGAACAGTGAGCGGAACATATCGCCAAACATTGATCCCAATTTCATCCAAACACCCCTTTCAATATAATCGTCACTAACAACTGTGCCAGCACCAGCAGCGCGCCAATGCGCCACCACAGTCCCACCGTCTGATCGATGCGCAGGCGGGCGAACAATGCCTGCAGCCCGGCCACGGCCAGCAGCAGTATCAGCGTTTTTAGCAGGAACGTGAGCGGATTATCCAACCCGCCCAGGTAAAACGCGGCGATCAACGTCAGGCCGATGATCAGCTCGACATTCTTGCCCAGTCGGAACAACGCCCAGCCGCGCCCGCTGTACTCGGTCATCGCGCCAGCGACGATCTCGGTCTCGGCTTCAGGCGCGTCAAACGGCGGCAGCTCCAGCTTGCCCATCAACCCGATGATTGCCACGACAAAGCCGATCGGCTGCGTCAGGATCAGCCAGTGTGATCCCGCGTAGGCGTTGATCTCGCTGATCTGCCAGCTTCCCGCAACAATCGCAGGCCCCAGCAGTGTGAGCA
>CAIXPS010000337.1 GCA_903921365.1 uncultured bacterium
AGGGGTGGAGATGGTGATGCCGGGCGACAACATCATCATGAAGGTGAAGTTGATAGCGCCGGTGGCGTTGGAGAACGGATCGCGGTTTGCGATTCGCGAAGGCGGCCTGACTGTTGGCGCTGGCACCATCACACGGGTTGGCGCGTAAGAAAATCTGAGATAATGTAGCCATGCTCCTGCAATGCAGCAGCATGGCTACATATAGGGCAATAGCTCAATTGGTAGAGCCATCGTCTCCAAAACGATAGGTTGTGGGTTCAAGTCCTGCTTGCCCTGCTGAGAGTTTAACTAGGGGCGCGGTTGCCGCGCCCCTATGTTTGGTGTAGTGAAAATGGCGAATCAACAAGCTGCCGAGAATAAACCGTCTGCCATTATGACCGCGATCATCCCTGTGCGCGATTACTTTCGCGACACGTTGGGCGAGTTGCGCAAGGTGCATTGGCCGACCCGCCTCGAAGTGCGCAACCTGAGCGCCATCGTTTTGGCTGTGACCGTCGTCATGTCGCTGATTCTGGGCCTGTTTGATTTCACGTTTGAGCAGGCGTTCTTCGGAATCTTAAAACCCACCCCCGATTTGATCTGGGTTGGCGTGCTGGTTTTTGTAGTGCTGGCGATCATTGTTCTGGTCTTCTTTGCCGGGCGCGAGAGACGCTGAACTGCTGGCTATTTGGCCCTAAAGCGTCTACGAAATGAGTAAGAACATGAAAGATAAGGAACCAATCGGCCGCAAGGATGACCTGGCGCAGGAGCCAGGCAAAGGCGGTATCGAGTACATCGGCAATGAGCCGATCAAGGGGCCTTTGATTGGGGCCGACCAGCCAGTCGCCGATAGCGCTGCCAAGAGTGCGCCGGGCAATGCCGAAGTGAGTAGCGACCCTGATCTCAGTGACACCGAACCGCGCCCCTCTGAAGAAGACGCGCTGAACTGGTATGTCGTGCACTGTTATTCCGGATATGAGAACAAGGTAAAACACAACCTGGAGCAGCGCATCGAGGCGATGGGTGTGTCGGAGCTGATCGACCAAGTGGTTGTTCCCACCGAGGAAGAAATGGAAGTGCGCGACGGCAAGCGCCGCACCGTGGAGAAGCGCGTGTTCCCCGGTTATATTCTGGTGCACATGAAGCTTGACGAGCGCGCTTTGAACGTCGTGCGCTCCACCAATGGCGTCACCCGGTTTGTCGGCATGGGCAGCAAACCCACGCCGCTGACCCCGGCTGAAGTGAACCAGATCATGCGCCGCATGCAGGCTGAGGCGCCGAAGTTGCGCGTCAATTTCCGCACCGCGCAGAAAGTGCGCATCATCGACGGCCCGTTCGCCGATTTCATGGGAATGGTTGACAAGATCGATACCGAACGCGCGAAAGTGACGGTGCTGGTGTCGTTCTTCGGGCGCGAAACACCTGTAGAACTGGACTTCCTGCAAGTCGAGAGGATGTGAGTTAGCGTACGGCACTGTAACTGTCCGGCAACAGTGATTGTCGGTCAAGGCATCCGTACTGAGGATTGATATGGCAAAGAAAGTAAAGGCAAACGTACGAATTCAGATCGAGGCAGGCAAAGCCAGCCCGGCGCCACCCATTGGCCCGTCACTTGCGCCGCATGGAATCAACCTGATGGCGTTCTGCAAAGAATATAATGCCCGCACCGCACAAATGGTCGGCAACGTAATCCCAGCAGAAATCACCGTCTATAGCGACAACTCATTCACCTTTGTGTTGCGCACGCCGCCAACTCCAAACCTCATCCGCAAGGCTGCGGGTGTGGATAAGGGCTCTGGCGTGCCGAATCGCAACAAGGTCGGCAAGATCACCATCGCACAGGTGAAGGAAATTGCCGAGCAGAAGATGCGCGATTTGAACGCGATTGATCTCGAAGGCGCAATGGCTCAGGTCAGGGGCACCGCCCGCAGTATGGGCGTCGAGATTGTGGACTGAAGATTTGAGATTTGAGATTGGGGATTAGAAATTAGAGATTTGAGAGTCTGATCCCGGTTTGTGGAAGAGCAGATGCAACCTGCTCGCTAACACCACAAGGAGAGTTTGAATGGCAAAGCATGGCAAGAAGTTTAATGCTGCCGCCGCGAAAGTCGACCGAATGAAGAACTACTCGGTCAGCGAGGCGGTTGCTCTGGTGAAAGACACCAGCATCACTAAGTTCGACGGCACCGTCGAATGCCACATTCACCTTAGCGTCGATCCCCGCCAGGCGGATCAGCAGGTGCGTGGTGTAGTGGTACTGCCCAATGGTCTGGGCAAAGTGGTGCGCATCCTCGTGTTCGCGCAGGGCGACGGCGCCCGCATCGCGCGTGAGGCTGGCGCCGACCACGTGGCAGAGAACGACGAGTGGATTAAGAAGATCCAGGAAGGCTGGACCGACTTCGATGTCGCGATTGCGACCCCCGATATGATGGGCCGCGTCGGTCGTCTGGGTAAGGTGCTGGGTCCGCGCGGTTTGATGCCAAACCCGAAGGCCGGCACGGTCGTGCCCGCCACCGAAATCCCGCGCGTGATCAAAGAGACTCGCGCAGGACGCATCGAGTTCCGCCTGGATAAGACTGCCAACCTGCACGTGCCCGTTGGCAAAGTCGCTTTCAGCCAGGACACATTGACCGAGAACTTGACGGCATTTCTGGATGCAGTCCGGCGCGCCAAACCGCCGGCGGCCAAGGGCAACTTCATTCGTCGCGTCACGCTGACTTCGACAATGGGGCCTGGTGTTCGTATTGACCCTAACTTTTAACCTGTTATAATTAACTTTCGTCACTCGCCGGTGACTGCAGGTGTTTCGGCGTAGGGGCAACCCTTGCGGTTGTCTCGAAATGGGCAACCGCAAGGATTGCCCCTACTGAAACTTAATTTCCTGCTGAGGTGAGGGCCTTTGTGCAGTCAAACGCTCTGTCTTCAGGTTCGCCTGAAAGGTAGAGTCTCAGATCGCCTGAAAGCGCCTCGTCCACACCGGATGAGGCGCTTTTTTTGTTAAGACAGAGACGGAATCACTCAACCAGGAGGTGAGAGACTTTGGCAATTTCTAAAGAACGCAAAACAGAGTTGGTCACCGGCTACGACGAGTTGATCAAGAAGAGCCAGGCAGTGATCATTACCACTTACGGTGGGATGAACATGCTGCAGTTCAATAAGGTGCGCGCGCAGATTCGCGATGCAAAAGCAGAATTTCACGTCACCAAAAACACCTTGATCGCTCGGACATTTAAAGAAGCCGGTTACATCGTGCCAGAAGAATGGCTGAAAGGCGCGACCGCAGTGAGTTTCTGCTTCGGCGACCCGCCGGCAGTAGCCAAGCTGATGGGACAGCTCGCGAATGAGATCGAAAATCTCAAGATCGTGGGCGGTGTGGTCGGTGGACAGGCCGTAGACGTGGCTGGCGTCAAGGAACTGGCGACGTTGCCGTCCCTCGATGTCATTCGCGCACAACTGATTGGCGCAATTTCGGGCCCGGCCGCGGGCATCGTTGGCGCCTTGAATGCTGTTGTTGGCGGCGTCTCTATGGTGCTGCAGGCGCGAATCGATAAGGAACAGCCGGCGGAAACACCGGCACAGGCATAACCCGTCATACGGTACAAACAATCCGGTTATTGTTAACCCGAAAGAGGAAATAGAAAAAATGGCAGATCTAAACGCAATTGTTGAAACACTGAACAGCCTGACCCTGCTCGAGGCTGCGCAACTGAAGAAGCTTCTCGAAGAGAAGTGGGGCGTGACCGCCGCCTCTGCAGCACCCGCCGCCGCAGCAGCAGCGCCAGCCGCCGCCGCTGTCGTGGTTGAGGAGAAGACTGAATTCGACGTGGTGCTAAAGGAAATGGGCCCCAAGAAGATCGAAGTCATCAAGGTCGTGCGCACCATCACCAACCTGGGCTTGAAGGAAGCCAAGGATCTGGTTGAAACCCCGAACTCGTTGGTTCAGACGGCTGTTGCCAAGGCGACCGCTGAGGACACCAAGAAGAAGCTCGAAGATGCCGGCGCCGTCGTTGTCATCAAGTAATACGTTTCAACGACCGTCTTTCCGCAGTTACTGAAATCAGAAGCTGGGCGCCATGGGGTATCCGGCTTCTGATTTCTCTTTTTCACCATGTGGCAGCTTGTCACGGATGCAGTAACTTGGAACAGCCTGTTGTGCGGTTTCGCGTCGCCTCATGCTTTGCAATCATGGGAGTGGGGTGAGTTTAAATCGCGCTGGGGCTGGACGCCGCAACGCTGGCTGTTGAATGACTCGGCCGGTCAGCCGCGCGCGATGATGCAGGTGTTGCGCCGCAGCGCGGGGCGCCTGCCGCTATGCGTTCTGTACAGCCCGAAAGGGCCGGTGGTCAACAGTCCCGCTGCGCACACCGAAGCGCTGTTGTGGCTGGAACAACTTGGCCGTCGCCAGCATGCCATTTGGGTGAAGACAGATGCCGACGTCCACGTGACACAGGACGACACACCTCCGTTATCACTGGAAGCCGCCCGCGCCACTCTTACCTCGCGGGGTTGGCGCTATTCACCCGATCAGGTGCAGTTCCGCAACACCGCGCACTCCGATCTGCGCCACAGCGATGAAGCGTTGCTGGCCGGGATGAAGCAGAAATGGCGCTATAACATCCGGCTCGCCGAGAAGCGCGGCGTAAATGTCCGGCAGGTATCGCCCCGGGACGCGCCGTATTTGTACGCGATGTACGCCGAAACCGGCAACCGCGATGGGTTTCTCATTCGCGAGGAAGCCTACTACACAGACGCGTGGCGCGCGATGGGGGCGGTCGCGTTTGTGGCCGAGCACCCTTCTGCGCCCACACCGCTGGCGGCGCTGGTGTTGTTTCGCTTCGGCGCGCGCGCGTGGTATTTCTATGGCATGTCGCGGGCGGAAGGGCGCGAGCACATGCCCAACTATTTGTTGCAGTGGGCGGCGATGCGCTGGGCGCGCGATGCTGGCTGCGCCGTGTATGACTGGTGGGGCGCCCCGGAACAACTCAACGAGCAGGACTCCATGTGGGGCGTTTATCGCTTCAAGGAAGGATTCGGCGCGCAGTTTGTCGAAGGGTTGGGCGCGTGGGATTTTGCCCCTTCGCGGTTGCTCTACAATACTTACACGCGCTGGATGCCCGAAATGCGGCGCGCCTTGCGCGCGCGGCGCGCAGAAAGATGATCATCGCGCGCCCGTTGTATAAAAAGGAGAACTTTGAAGATACTCAAACTAGCCACAGCCACGCTTGCCGTCACATTGCTCGCAGCAGCGTGCGGCGGCGCGACGCCTACTTCCGTTACAGTCGTGCAGACTTCCATTGTAAAAGAGACCCAGGTGGTCAAGGAAACACAGGTCGTTAAGGAGACACAGGTCGTGCAACAGACTGTGCAGGTGCAGGTTCCTGTCACACCTGTGCCCGTGCCAGGCACACAGGTGTTGCGCTGGGCGCTGGAAGGCATCAATGAACCCAGCACGCTAGACCCGGCCAAGGCCGGCGATTCGCAGATTGTCTTCGCTACCAGTCTACTCTTTCGCGGGCTGGTGCAACTCGACGCCCAATTGCGCATCAAGCCGGATGGCGCGGAGAGTTGGACGGTGAGCGCAGACACCAAGACATACACCTTCAAGCTGCGCAAGGGGTTGAAGTTCAGCGACGGCAGCGATGTTACGTCCGATGACGTTGTCTTTGCCATCACCCGTTCGCTTGACCCGAAGGTGGGCGGCGGAAATGGGGCCTACTATCTGAGCAACATCAAAGGCGCAGCCGATTTCACTTCCGGCAAGAGTGACAAGCTCCCCGGCGTCACGGCGCTCGACCCGTCGACCGTGCAGATCGCGCTTGAACAACCCTCGGCTTATTTCCTGTATCAGCTCAACTTCATTACCGGCTACATCCTGAGCAAAAAGAGCGTGACGGATGGCGGCGAGAAGTGGTACGAGAAGCCAGTGGGCACCGGGCCGTTTATTCTGAAGGAATGGCAGCACAACCAGAAGCTGGTGCTGACCCCCAACCCCTATTACTGGGCGGGGCCGCCAAACCAGTTGAAGGAAGTGGACTTGGTGTTCTACGGTGGCGACCAGGGCAGCGTGACGGCGTTTAAGGACTACCAGACCAGCGCGGTGGATGTCATCGGCTCGTTTGGCCAGACGCCCATCCCGTCGCAGTTCCTCCCGCAGGTCAAGGACCTGCCCGATTTCAAGAGCGCGCCGCAATTCTTCGTGCGCTACATCGGGTTCAACAACAAACTCAAGCCGTTTGACAACACAATGGTGCGCGAGGCGTTTGCGCGTGGCATCGATAAGTCGAAGCTCATTAAGCTGTTGGGCGACGGCGCCGCGCGCGTGCAGGATCGCATCCTGCCCGGCGGCATCCCCGGCTCAGAAATGAAGATCGACACACTGGCGTTTGACATCGACATAGCAAATAAACTGCTGACTGATGCCAAGTTCGACAAGACTCAGAAGCTCGTGTTGACTTATGGCGCCGAGGGTGACAACGCCAAGGTGGTTGAGTTTATCGTCCAGCAGTGGAAAACCAACCTGGGCGTGAACGTCACCGCCGAGCCGCTCGAATTGCAGACTTTCAGCCAGAAGTTGACCGATACCTACAACGACCCGGCCAAGGGCTTGCAGATGTATTTCAGTGTGTGGGGCGCCGACTACCCGGACCCGCAAAACTGGCTGAGCCAGCAATTGCGCACTGATGTCGGCAACAACAACGGCCATTATTCCAACACGGACTTTGACGGGCTGGTCGACAAGGCCGACGTGGAGGTCAAGGACGTGACGGCGCGTCTGAAGTCTTACAACGAGGCCGAGCAAATCGCGGTGACCGAAGTGGGTTGGTTGCCGCTGTTCTCGCCGAACACGAATGCAATGGTCAAGCCGTATGTGACGGGGCTCGTGTTCACCGGTCAGGGCATCATCATCCCCGACTGGAGCGCAGTCCGCGCGCAATAAGACAAGAGAGATTGGAGAATAGAGATTGGGGATTACACGCCTCCAATCCCAAATCTCCAATCTCTATTCCCTCCTCTCATGGCTCAATTCCTCCTGCGCCGTCTACTGCAACTCGTCTTCGTGTTGTTCAGCATCACGTTCATCACATTTATCATCGGACATCTGGCGCCGGGCGATCCGGTGCTGGCGATGATGGGCAACCGGCGCGATCCGAAGCTGTACGAGCAGTTGCGCCGCCAGTATGGGCTCGATCGCCCGTGGTACGAGCAGTACGCCGGCTATTTGCTGGGCGTGTTGCAGGGCGACTTGGGCAAGTCGTACCGTTATGCCGGGCGACCGGTGTGGGATCTGATCCGGCAAGGCGTGCCGGTATCGGCCTCACTCGGGCTGGCGGCGCTGACGTTGAGCGTGTTGCTTGGCGTCCCGATCGGAGTGCTGGCGTCGGTGCGCGCCAACGGCGCCTTTGACCGCGCCAGCATGGCTGTGATGCTGATGTTGTTTGCTGTGCCGGGTTTCGTCATCGCTGGGTTGCTGCAGACGTTGCAGGTTATTCTGTTTCAAAGTGGGTTGCCAAACCTGCCCACCTCGGGCTGGGGCAAACCAGAGAATTGGGTGATGCCGGTGGTGGTGTTATCGGCGGGAACGATGGGCTACCTGGCGCGGTTGACCCGCGCAAGCATGATAGGCGTCCTGCGGCAGGACTACATCCGCACCGCCTGGGCGAAGGGCGCGCGCGCGCGCCGTGTATACATGGCACACGCGTTGCGCAACGCGCTGATCCCGATCGTCACCGTACTCGGCCCGTCAGTCGCGTTCGTGGTAGTCGGCTCGTTCGTAGTGGAGAACGTCTTCCGTGTGCCAGGAATCGGCTTTGTGGCCGTGCAGGCCATCAGCACGCGCGATTATCCGGTCATCCAGTCGGTCGCGCTGCTGCTGGCATTGATCGTGGCGGTAATGAGCCTGATCACCGATGTGTTGTATGGCGTCCTCGATCCGCGCATCCGCACCCAATAGCCATACCAAGCCATATCATGCAGCGCATCTTTCGCAGCCGCGTCGTCCTCATCAGTGCACTCTTCCTAGCGCTACTCATCGCCATCGCCATCATCGGCCCGCTGGTCTACACGGTCGACCCGGCAACGGGCGACGTTGAGCAGTTGCGCGCCTTCCCCACACTCAGCCACCCCCTTGGCACGGATGACAGCGGCCGCGACACATTGGCGCGATTGATGACCGGGTTGCGCGTGTCGCTGGCGGTGGCCGTCGTGGTGGAATTGTTCAATGTGGTGGTTGGGGCGGGACTGGGCGTGTTGGCAGGCTACTTTGGCGGGTGGATCGACATCCTCGTGTCGCGCATCGCCGACATGCTATTTGCGTTTCCCGGCTTATTGCTGGCGATTCTGATATCGGCCATCTTCGGTTCAGCGGTGACCGGGTTTGCGGGTGGTTCCGGGCGGTTGTTCCTTGTCTCGTTCAGCCTGGCGCTCGTCGGCTGGCCGTTGATGGCGCGCTACACGCGCGGCCAGACGCTTTCGCTAAAGGAACGGTCGTTCATTGAGAGCACGCGCGCACTCGGCGCCGGCGATGGTCACATCCTGTTGCGCCATATCCTGCCCAACCTCGCCGGTTTGATCATTGTCAGCGCCACGCTCGATGTGGCGAGTGTGATCGTGAGCGAGGCGACGCTGGGGCTGCTTGGGTTGAGCGCTCAACCCCCACAGACCAGCCTCGGCAAGATGATCGTCGAGGCGTTCAGCTATATTACCTTAAACTGGACGCAGGTGTTATTCCCCGGTCTCGTGCTGGCATTGCTTGTCCTCGCCCTATCCTTCGTCGGCGATGGGTTGCAGGAATACGTCGAGCGCGGTTGACCATCTCCCCTAATAACCAACCCTTGCGAAGGGTATTAAACAGGATTCGAGCCTTGCAAGTCCAACCCTTCGCAGGGGAACGGGCTGTTACTTTACTGCGGTGTTGATCGTCACCATGTCGCCAGGGAGGCGTTTCCCCGCAAGGTCATAAGCGTGCAGAAGTTGGCCGTCTGCCGTTGTGTACAAGCCCACCAGGATGCGGTAATTCCCATTCAACACAGCAGTGTTGTTGACGTGGATGACATGCGCGTCGCGCCACTGATCTCCCAGCCGCCATAATCGCGACGGCGAAGCCCCGGCGAGCGGGTACCCGCGTGTTTCAACGATCAGGTTGCCAGAGGTATCGAACACCTGAATGAACACACCTACATCGTCTAAATCGGGCGCCTGCACGTGCCAGTTGAGCGTGAGTGTTAGCACACCGGCGTCTGAATTACCAGCAAGCCGCCATCCGGTAAGTAGCAACCGATCGCCGATAATCGCGTCATAGACCACTGGCGGCGACTGGTTTTCTGCGCCGAGGCAACCCGCAAAGCGAATGTCCGTCCCAGCGTCGGTCGCAGTAGCGACTATCACCCGTCCGGCCTTGCGGATGAGAGGCGCTAATGTGTCGACCGTTTGCGGGTTTCCCAATGGAATGAAGGTCAGGTTAGGCGGCAGCAGGTCGGGCATGACGACGGTAGTGATGGTGCGCATTGCGCCGAAAGTACTGTTATAGAACACGCTGATGCTCTGGCTGGCGGGGACCACATCGACACTGTCGCCGTTGACAAGGTCGCCTGGTTTACCGACAAAGAACGTTGCGGGGAAGTTCACAAGCAGCGTATCGCGCCGGATGCCTTGTGCGCATGGAGCATCCTGTGCTGTCTGTGCGCCAAACTGTGCGATGGCCGTATCGCGCCGCGTGTTCAAACCCACGCGTCGCGCGATCCACCAGCCGCCCAGTCCCAACCCGGCAAGAGCGATGCACAAGGCGAGTGTCTTAACGAAAAGAGACCACCGAGTCATTAAAAGTGAACTATAAACCTAATGACGCGCACAACACGCATGGAGCTTGTCTCATACGCGCCGCGTATAATCGCCCAACCTTTATGACCGTAAATAAGCAAGCGCGACACATCATCGTGATTGGTGCAGGGATGGGCGGGTTGAGCGCCGCGATTTCGCTGGCAGCTAACGGATATCGCGTCACCATCCTGGAACAACTAGACGTAGTCGGCGGCAAAATGGGTGAATGGCGCGAGGCGGGATTTCGCTTCGACACCGGCCCGTCGGTGATCACGATGCGGCACGTGTACGATAGACTATTTCGTGAAGCTGGGCGCGACCTGAATGATTACATCGAACTGATCCCACTGAACCCGATCACCCGCTACCACTGGCGCGACGGCGTGGTGATCGACGCCGTGAATGACGAAGATGCCATGTGCGAGCAGATCCACCGGATCGCGCCGCGCGAGGTCGATGCCTACCGGCGCTTCATGCGCTACGTGGCGGGTTTGTATGCGGCCGTAAGTGACCCATTCCTATATCGTCGCCAGCCTGGGTTGCGCGACATGCTCAGTATGCCGTTGGGCGACATTTTCAAGGTGGATGCGCTACGCAGTATGCATCAGGCGGTTACGGCCCACTTTCGCGATCCTCACCTGGTGCAACTGTTCGATCGCTTCGCCACCTACAATGGTTCTTCCCCATATCTTGCGCCTGCCACTTTCAATGTCATCGCCCATGTTGAGATGGCGCTGGGAGCGTGGTATCCGCGCGGTGGGGTATACCAGATGGCGCGCGCTTATGAGAAACTTGCGTTTGAACTTGGCGTGGATATTCGCACCAGCACACGGGTTGAGGAAGTAATCATTCGTGACCGCGAGGCATCGAGTGTGCGCATTGCAGGTGGGCAAGTGCTTAGAGCGGACGCAGTAGTGGTCAACGCGGATTATATGCACGCAATTCACAAGCTCATCGCAGATGGCGCAGGTATTTGGAAGCCTGTTCAACCGCTCGAACCATCGTGCAGCGGAGTAGAGTTGCTGCTCGGTGTGCGCGCGGACGAGAACTTGCTGGCGCATCACAATATTTTCTTCGGCTCAGATTATAAGCGTGAGTTTGATGACATCTTCGCGCGAAAAGTGCCGCCTGCCGATCCCACGCTTTATGTGTGCATCACCGCGAAGACCGATCCGAACCACGCGCCAGCAGGTTATGGGAACTGGTTTGTAATGGCTAACGCACCGCATCTGTCGCCTGCATATGACTGGAGCACACACACGGACGACTACGTCGCACTCATGAAAGAGACCCTGATCTCATGGGGTCTTGATGTGTCGCCGGATAAAATTGTCTTTGAGCGCCACATGATGCCACAGGACTTGCAGGATCGCTTCGGCGGGCACGCCGGCGCCATTTACGGTTTCTCGTCCAACTCGCGGCGCGCAGCTTTTCTGCGCCCAAACAACCGCTCGCCACAAGTGCGCCGTTTATACTTCGCAGGTGGAAGCGTTCACCCAGGTGGTGGCGTACCATTGGTCTCGCTTTCTGGGATAGCAGCCGCAGAGTGTGTGCGCGAAGACATCGATTAATCGACTTAATCCACTACCAAAACACCAAAATGAAATATTCGAGATTCCTGCTTCTGTTCGTCGTTCCAATCGTCGCGGTCGGCGCAATATTGGCGCTCCCGCGCCTGAGCAAGCGCGAGTTATTAGGATTACTCCTATTGCCTGCGGCGGCGGTTATATGGACCACTCCCTGGGACAACTATCTAGTCGCCAGCGGTGTGTGGCGCTACGATCCCAGCAAGGTGTGGAATGTCATTCTTGGCTACGTGCCGCTTGAGGAATACATGTTCTTTGTCCTGCAGTCGTTGGGTGTTGGGTTTATCACTGTGCTGATGCTGCGCCTCATGGGGAAGAAGGAGCAGGCATGAAGAAGTTCAAGTACTTGTTTCTCGAACTGGGGTGGTTTCTGCCGGTGATCATCGGGCAATGGATCTTTGCGCCACACATTCTGCGATCCAAGTGGAAGGTAATACCGCTGGCGGCGCTTCCGGTCGCTGTTTATCTATCGGTCAAGGATCGCGTGGCGCTGGATGAGGGGACATGGTCGATCAGTGATGAAAATAGCACCGGTCTGAAGATTGGCGGAGTGCCCATCGAGGAAATCATCTTCTTCATCATCACCTCGTGGGTGAGCGCCCAGGGGATTATCCTGCTGACCGATGAACGCTCACCTGCGGAGATCCTGAAGCTTAAAACGCAGCTCCTGTCTCGCTGCCGCTCAAATCATAGTCGTCAGTAGACGAGTTGGCGTCTGTAGCTCCGGCATCCATCATGCGCGGTTCGCCGTTCTCGCCGATGACGTAAAAGCGACGGCGCGGCCGCATCATATAAGCATCGGCGCCTGACTGCCATTGCCCAGGCGCCGCAAGGGCAGCCTGTTGCTGGCCAAACGCGCTGTTGTTCATAGCTGCTACCTGCTGGGGCATCACCCAGTATTGCGGCGGATTCTGCGGCATCGGAACGCTGCTGTGCATCTGCCGTTCATAGCTGGTGACCATGCGGTTATCGCGCTTGCGCATCAGCACCATCGTCAGAATGGCGGCAAATGGGGCGGCGGTGACAATGCCAATCACCGCGCCACTAAGCACTGAAATTGTGTCTTGATCTATACGGGTGCTGACAGCAAACCCAATGATCGTTGCGAAAATTACTATGCCGATAGCTAGTGCGCGAACTATTTTTTCCATTTTTCTCCTTAAATTGGAAGTGCTGCCTGGAATCGAATTGTCTTTGTCCCCGTGATGGCGATGAAGTCACCGCATCCGTTTAACTTCTCGGCGCCGCATCCGGATACGCCGGCAGCCATGCGGGCATCCTCTGCTGACATCATGCGTCCCACCAACCGCAACGGGAGGTTGGCTTTGAGCAGCGAGCCGATGGCTTTTGAGGACGGTTTTTGCGTGCAAGCCAAGAGATGTATTCCCGGTTCGCGTCCGCGCTGAGCGATACGTGTAAATGCCTCAATCATCGCCTCGCCGCCTGTCTGGCACAAGTCCGCCAGTTCGTCAGCGTACACCACGATGCGCGGGGACGGCTCGACATCAGTGGGGCGTTTCTCCATCGCGTCGATGACCTTGTTGACTGCTCCAATCACTTCCTCGCGCGTGCGGGCGATTGGCATCAGCAAATGTTTCTCGATTGACTTTGCAAAGTCATCGCGCTCACGTTGTTTAGGGTCGAGCACGATTAGCCCAAGTTCGCGCGGGCGGTGTCGGTCACAGAGACTGAGCAAGATGCTGCGCGCCAACGAGGTCTTTCCAGAACCAGTCGTGCCAGCGATGAGCAGATGTCCGACATCGGGTGAGGACAAGCGCGCCAGAAGCGGAGCGCCATCCTCAGACAGCCCCAGCACCGCCGTGTAACGTGGCACATCGCCCAACTGTTCCAGAAGACTCGATAACCGCACAGGCTCTCGCGATTCACGCGCGATCTGGATTGCCAGATGGGTGCCGCTCTGTGCGATGCGCACGTTGTTAATGCCGATGGCCAGGGCAATATCCGCTTGCAATGCCTTCACCTGGTTGACCTTGGTGCCGGGTAAGGGTCGTAACAACCACTCGACAAAACCGGGCATTACCTTGCCGCTTACGACAGTTGCCGGCGCGCGTCGCTCGCGCAAGACGGCTTCAATGCGGTCTGCAGTGTGATTCATTTTTGTATACATGTCGTCAACCTTCAGGTATCATTTCAACTCGTCTGTTTGATTGGTACACTACAGCCATTGGATCACGCAGGAAAGGTGTTCCGTTTGCGCCACTGTCTGAGTCATTCAGAACAGGTGTTCTGTATCTACAGTATAGAACACCTGTTCTATTTGTCAAGAGGTAAATGGTTGAGTCAGGTAAAATTTTCATCGCTGTCATACACCTATCCGAATGCGTCCACCCCTAGCGCACATCTGGCGTTGCACGACGTCACATTCGACATCGAACCTGGCGCGTTTGTACTCGTCATTGGCGAGTCGGGTTCCGGCAAGTCAACGCTGTTGCGCTGCCTGAACGGGCTTGTGCCACACTTCACCGGCGGACGACTCTCCGGCACACTGATTGTCGATGGTCTCAATCCCGTAGAGGTTGGTCCCTCACGCATGGCACTGCATGTTGGCATGGTGTTCCAGGACCCTGAATCGCAATTCGTGCTCGACCGCGTCGAGGATGAGGTTGCTTTTGCGCTTGAAAACGCCGCGATACCGCCAGTGGAGATGCATCGGCGCGTAGACGATGCATTACAGCGCATGGGCATCGAGCATCTGCGCAGGCGTCAGATCAGCACCTTATCCGGCGGAGAACAGCAACGGGTTGCGATTAGTGCCGCGTTGGTGCTCAAGCCATCGATCCTCGTGCTGGATGAGCCAACCTCGCAACTTGATCCCATCGCAGCCAACGAGGTAATGGATATCCTGGCTCGACTTAACCGTGACGATGGCCTTACGATTGTGCTGGCGGAGCACCGCATCGAGCGCGTGCTCGCATGGGTCAGCCAGGTGGTGCTCGTGATGTCAGGATGCGTTGTCTCTGGTTTACCCGATGTTGTGCTAGCGCAAACGCATTTAGTCCCCCCTGTGGTGGCGCTTGGAAGAAAGCTTGGGCTGACGCCTCTACCGTTGACCATTCAGCAGGCGCGCGACCAGATCATGGACCGTTACTCGGCAGTAAGGGGTGCGCCGCACCCAGCACACCAACACGGCAATCCACCGCCAGTCCTGGCGATCGATTGCCTGTCGGCGCAATACGGCGACAAAATCATCCTGAACGGTGTAAGTCTGTCTGTTTACCCCGGCGAGATCGTCGCGTTGATGGGCAGCAACGGCGCTGGTAAGAGCACATTGTTAAAGTCAGTTGTGGGGTTGATAAAGCCGACATCGGGCGAAATTCGCGTGCGAGATGTTTCGATCGTTGGAAAGGATACAGCAGAAATTTGCCGGGATGTGGCATATCTCCCGCAGAACCCGAATGCATTGTTGTTTGCGGATACGGTCGCCCAAGAGATGGACATTACACTCGCTAATCATGGCATGAGTGGAACGAAGAATACGGGACGGTTACTGTCTCAACTCGGGCTGGGGCGATACACTGCTTCGTACCCGCGCGACCTGAGCGTCGGTGAGCGCGAGCGTGTGGCAATCGGTGCGGTGACCGTAACTGAGCCTGGACTTATGCTTCTGGACGAGCCGACACGCGGGTTGGATTATGCTGCCAAGCGTGCGCTGTCCGAAATGCTACAGATGTGGAAGCAGCAAGGCGCTGGTGTTCTGCTCGTGACTCATGACGTGGAATATGTGGCAGAATGCGCCGATCGCGTGGTGATGCTCGTTGATGGTCGCATAGCGGCCGATGGCACTCCGCAGAAAGTGCTGGCGGGTTCGCCGATCTTCGAACCGCAACTCTCGCAGGTCTTCCCCGGCACAGGTTGGCTCACGATTGGCGATGTAACGGTAAAATCCATTCATGACTAGCGCACCGGCAGTCCACAGCACAGTCGCGGATCTGAACCGCGCCATATGCGACTGTCGTCTGTGCCCCCGGCTGGTTTCCTATCGCGAGGAAGTGGCGCGCGTCAAGCGCCGGGCGTTCCTCGATCAGACCTATTGGGGTAAGCCGATACCAGGCTGGGGCGACCCTGACGCGCATGTCTGGATTGTAGGGCTAGCACCCGCCGCGCATGGCGGCAACCGCACGGGGCGCATCTTTACCGGCGACCGTTCTGGCGACTTCCTGTATGCTGCACTTCATCGCGCCGGCTTTGCTAACCAACCCGCATCCGTATCGAGCGATGACGGACTGCTTATGAGCGATGTCTATTTGTCCGCGGCTGTTCGTTGCGCACCGCCCGACAACAAACCGTTACCCGATGAATTCGCCCATTGCCGGCCCTACCTGGACGCAGACCTGCGCCTGCTTACCAATGTGCAAATCGTGTTGGCACTGGGCAAGATCGCATTTGATGCCGCGATGAGGACATTGGCCGTTGCTGGCCAAACCTTTTCTGGCCCACGCCCTGTTTTTGGTCACAACGTCGCGCATGACGTTGGGCGGTATCGCCTGATCTCGTCGTATCATCCCAGCCAGCGCAACACCCAGACCGGGCTGTTGACGGTGGTTATGATGGATCAGGTGCTGCAACGCGTGAAGAGTTCTATCGCCACATAAGGCGGTTCTGATTAACGAACGGAGGAAATAACGATGGCTTTACCCGAAGGTGCTTTTAAGAAGTGTATACAGGTCGGTGTGATTGTGAAGGATCTGGACACCAAGGTGCAGAATCTGATCAAAATTTTTGGCATGGGGCCGATCCGGGTGATCGACTTCCCGCCCGATGGCCGCGACGACATGTACAAGAACTATCATGGCGCAGATGGGAAGTTCACGGCACGGATTGGTTTTGCGGACCTTGGCACGGTTGAGCTGGAGTTGATCGAACCGATTAACGGGCCCAGCGTATGGCAGGACTTCCTCGACACGCATGGCGAAGGCATCCACCACATCCGCTTCAACACGTTTGACGAGCAGCCGATCATCGACCATCTGGCTGAGAACGGCATTGGCATGGATATGAGCGGCGCCGGATCTCGCCCAGGCACGGCGTACTTCTACTTCGACACCGCCGACAAGGTCGGCTTCACGATCGAACTCATGCGCGCCGTCGCCGGCACCGACGGCCGCGCGATGCCGATTGGTAAGGTGATTGAGTAAACTGCCGTGCAGGCACACATAATTCGGTCGGCATGCGAAGCACAACTGCCGACCGAATTACTGTCATTCCGTAACGCAGTGGAGGAATCTCCACCACGATTAACCTAAGCGGAAGAGGGTGGCTGAGACGTGCATCCGATTTTTTGCAAGGAAATGATCTGTGACCACTAACTGGAATCCTGGTGATCATTGCATTCGGCGCGGAGTTGTTAATAGCCGCGTGTGGATGGCGCAGTCCGTCATCGTCGTAAAAGATGAAGCGGAGGAAACCATTCTCTTATTACCTCCAGGCGCCCAATGTGCTTATCCTGAAAGCTACTGGCGCTGGCGCCATGGGGACTACTCACAGGGTACTCGATGGCAGGAAGCTAAGAACCCTAACCTGATGCTTCGACAATTCGACTGGAAAACCAATCGCGTCCTGATGTTCCTCGAACCTGAGCAATACTTCTCCTGCTGGATGTATTGGGATCATGCGACGGATGCGTTCAATTGTTACTACATCAACTTTGAACTCCCTTATCGGCGAA
>CAIXPS010000338.1 GCA_903921365.1 uncultured bacterium
AGTTGAGTACATGTGTGCTCCTTGGTGTAAAAGAAAGTGATGCCTGTTGCTCGACAACCAAATCCCCTGGAAGTCCAGATAGCGAAGAAAGCTTAACCGTTGTGCCGCTTAAATGCCTAACAATTTCTTCAGGCGTGATGTCCCTGGTAATGACCACCAGTACATCGGGCGTTGCGCGCAATCGCGTCATTCGTCGCGGCATACTGTATGTCGTGCCGACACCCTGAATCAGAATCGGTTCCTCGCAGTCTGTCACATGAACCAGTGCTTTGACTCGAAGTAATTTTTCACCACAAAATCCAGCGAGGTCGTCCAACCAGCAGGAAAGCGCATCCCAGCTGATATTGGTCGTCGCCGCCCCACGCATGACATGTATACGCGCATGGGCCTGACTTAGCGTGGATGCAGTCAGCGATTTGAGCGCCATCGCAGTCAGATCGGGCTCTGGGATTGTGGTCGTGACGAAGGCTTTTCGAACCAGCGACTCACGATCGGCATCAAAGAGCAACTCAGCGAGAGGATTAAGTTGCTGGGCCTGGGCCACTTGAACCTCTAAATACTCTTGACTGACTTTGTCAATTTTAGTGAAGACGATACGCTGGGCTGCAGCAATCTGGGCTGCCGCCTCATCAAACTGCTCTTGCCGTAGCGCACCGAGTTCGGCATCAAAAGTCGTTATGACGCTGACACGCAAGCCCAGTCGGGCAAGCTCAGGATCCGCAAGAGAAGCCAGTATGGGCCCGGGACGCGACATGCCACTGGTTTCGAGCACAATGCGGCCCAGCGGCGGCGCTCCGCTTGGCCGTTCGGCATCAAGTAACTCCATCACTGTAAATATCAAACTGCTGCGCAGGGAACAACATACACAACCGTTGGCAAGCAAGGTCATTTCAAGAGCATTCTCACCTTCAGCGACAAGTACACCATCAATGCCGGTCTCGCCCGCTTCATTGATGATGACGGCCGTATCCTGCATCTGATCCTGACGTAAAAAATCGACCAGCAAGCTTGTTTTGCCACTACCCAGAAAACCGCACAATACAATCAGATCAACGGGTGGGTGGGCGATCATGATCGTCATCCTTCCAGCTTTCATTGACCATCTCGCGCACCTCTGCCAGCAGCAGATCCGTGTCATAGATCACACCAGACTTGATGGTGTAGCGTAAGGATCGCTTCCACTCGGTCTTTGATGTTGCATCGTTCAGACGCACTGCACCCGTGCCATACATCAGCTTAAAATCATCAAGCGGATTGAGGTCGTGAATCAACAGGTCTGCGCACTTGCCCAGATCGATTGAGCCGGTTTCGTCTTCGATTCCTAACAACTCAGCACCCAGAGACGTTGCAGCACGCATGACCTCCAGGGGGTGAAAGCCAGCTTCCTGCAAGAGCTCAAGCTCACGGATCAGTCCAAAACCAAAAATCTGATAAATAAAACCGGAGTCGCTTCCTGCGCACACGCGGCCACCAAGATTCTTATATTCATTGACAAACTGCATCCAGAGCCGGTAATTCTGTTTCCATTC
>CAIXPS010000339.1 GCA_903921365.1 uncultured bacterium
CATTACCTGACGCGGGTGGCGCATGAAGTGTTCCAGAAACCGGTATTCTTTGGCACTGAGGGGCATCTCCACGTTTTTGCACCACACCCGGTGGGCAACCGGGTCGAGACGCAGGCCGGCGAAGCTTAAATTCGCGCCCCTGCTCCAGTCACTTCTGCGCAAGAGGGCTCTCACCCTGGCGAGCAATTCAGGAAAAACCCACGGCACGGACAAAAAGGCATCGGCACCTGAATCAAACCCATTAGCAATATCATTGGAAGAATTGCTTGGACCGAGCACCAGAACCGGAGTTTGGTTATTCCTCGCCCTGAGGTCCTTCAGCATGCTCAGTCCGTCCTTCCCGGGCAACTTCGACTCGAGCACGATCAGCTCAAACTGATTTTCCATGGCGAGTTTGAAGCCGGCCTCACCGTCCGTAGCCGTATAAACCTCCAGCTTTTCGATGTTCAGCTTACTCTTGATGGTGCTAGCTACCGACCCACCGTGAGCTATTAGAATTTTCATCTGGAGGTCACCTCGTGTAATCTTTGTCGGACACGGCATAACGGGAAAATTGCGCGGGTTATCGACTCTTTGCACCTCGCTCCACCTACGAATTTGCGACTTGGGGCCCCCCATTCGTCAACGTAGACCCGAAGATATACCAGTAGGCAGCCTGTGTATGTAAAGCCAGAGAGGATTCTCCTGTAGCATTTGGTCTTACGTGAGGGATTTATTGATTCAACCACTCAAGTGCGAGTGTGGCACCTTGGCCGTTCTAGCAATACCTGTCGCTCGTCGCGGCTTCTCCTCTGGTTTCGCCGTCACTTCTGTGACCACTTGGTAAGACTGCCCGATGAGGGTTGGGTAGTCATATGTGCTGGAAATGTAGCAGCGACGTTGTTGAGTTGGTTAAATATGAATTTACGAGATAGAAACTGCAGGATTTTTAAGTGTGGGTGAGGTGGGCGGGGTTTGTGAGACTGCCTGAGGGGCGTAATAATAATGTCCAGTGGTTATTGAAGCTATCGGCGTCAGGCCGCCGACTTCGGTTTCTCAAGTCCTCCGAAACAAGCCTCATCTGTTCGATTCACCGCACTGCTGGTCGCAGTCGGTGCAACAAGTCTTGTCTGCTATGGGGATTTCATGCTCCAAACCGTCATGAAATTCTACTGCGTGACATCCTTCGGAATCGCGGCCTATCTCAAGTCAGAACTCATCCTTAGCTAGCCATACCGGCTGCTGACACAGTACTGACGTGGACACAGCGGTTACTCTCCCAGCTCCTCGTCGGGAACGTATTCCAGTAGGTCGCTCACGTTGCAACCAAAATAACGGCAGAGTTTGTCAATATTATCTGTAGTGGTGTTGTGGCCCCGTAGACCAGCAATCTTCGATAAAGTCGTTCGGTGAATCCCTGTCGCACTAGCTATCTCTTCAAATGTTATCCTTTTCCCCGACGTGAACTCTCGATCCGCAATAATCTCCTTCAAACGAAACCGTATCATAATCGTCCCCCAAGTATCCCTTTAAAACCTTCCGGTGCGTCCCTATATACCATACGCCCCATGCTCCAGCAACAGCAATCAGAGCTTTTAAGCATCACATGACGCGTAAAAGTTAAAAATGTGCTTGACAGTCACTTCTAACCATCATATGATGATTTCACGCTACACACATCCAAGGAGGACCACAAATGAGCACATCAACTTACATGAGCACAGACCAACTGGCATCCAAGCTGCACTACGATTCACGGTACATCCGTGAGTACCTAAAGGATTCCGTCCTGCTGGAGGGAGTCCACTACTTTCGTCCCTTTGGCCGGCGTAAGATTCTTTTTATATGGGAGACCATCGAACGGGATATGGTGAAGGATTCGCAGATCGCGGTTCCCATGATCCCCCTGGCAAGAGGAGGTGTCGTCCATGGGTAGCATACGGGCACGCAAAGAAAATGGGCTTCTGATTTTCGACTTCAGGTATCAGGGTGTTCGCTGTCGAGAGCAGACAACTTTGGTGGACACGGTTGATAATCAACGGAAGATGGAAAAGGTGTTGAAAAAGATCGAGGCGGAGATAACCCTCGGGACATTCAACTACTGCGACTACTTCCCCAATTCACCAACGGCTGCGAAATTCTGCACCCCAAAGGCTTCTACAGAACGTCGTGCTGCCGCTCGCCCCGCTTCTCCGCTCTTTAAAGAATTCGCGTGGGAGTGGTACGAGGAAAACACAGTGAGGTGGAAAAGGTCCTACAAAGAAACCCTGAAGATTACGATGAATCGGTACTTGGTTCCCGAATTCGGGGAGAAGGAGGTCGGCCACATCATTAAAGGGGA
>CAIXPS010000340.1 GCA_903921365.1 uncultured bacterium
CGCACATCTCACCGACCCGTTGCGCAAGCATGCAGTCACTGTACTGTCGGACGGGTCGGCATACCAGTATGACCGGAATGGCAACATGACCGTGCGCGTCGAGGGCGGAGTCGCCTACACCCAGACATGGGACGTTGATAACCGGCTGTTTGATGTCGGGGGTGATTTCTATTTCCCAAACCCGGCCAGTTGAATGCGCAGTCGGTCAATTTCCGCCGCATTGCCTCTTTCATCGCCCATCCGGATGAACTCTCGTTTCTTCTGCGCCAGTTCCGCCGCCGCCTGGATGAAGGTGCGCTCATCCCTCGATGACAGACGCAGAGCCGCCAGTGCGTGTGACTTCGTGCTGCACAGGAGCGCGTAGGCTTCCGCCGATAGCGTCTCGGGCGTCTCGTCGCGCAGGTAGGTCTTCATGATGTTGCGGTCATTGCGCGCGGCCGCCACGCGCAGGCACAGCAGCAGGATCAGCAGCACGACGTAGTTTCCCAGCGCCGCGAGGAAGCTGACGCCGTTGGTCGTGGATGCCAGCACGAGCGCCCCGTTGTGCAGCATATGTGAGAAGATAGCGGCGCCCAGACCGAGGAGGATGACGATGCCTTTCCGGGTCGGGCTATGCTGAAAGCGCGCGATGCCAAACCCGATGCCGGTGAGCGATGTCCAGAAGCCATGCATCATCCCGAAGACGATCACGCGCAGGAAGAACAGCGTCGCCCATTCGCCCCATGTCGTTGTTCCGCTGAGATAAAGCACGTTCTCAACAAAGGCGAAGCCAAACCCCACGGTCGCGCCGTAGACCAGTCCATCCACCCAGCCGTCAAACTCGCGCCGGCGCCACAGATACAGCATCCCTACCGCACAGGCCTTGAGCAGTTCCTCGATGACAGGCCCGCTGAGTGCGGTGCTGACCAGTTCGCCGCCCAGACTTTTCGCGCCAAGGATCACCGCCACGGGAACGTTTACGATCAACTCGATGATTATCCCGGCGATGATGGCCGGGAGCGCGCCCCACAGAAACGCTGCGACCAGGTACCGGGTCGGTTCCTTCTCAAAGCGGTCGACGCTCTGAATGATGCGCAGGTAAAGGAGTGTGGGCAATCCAGCGGCGATAATCGTCACAACAAGTTTGAGCATGGCTAAAATTGTAATAGTGAAGGTAGACTTAAGGCAGTTCGATTTTCATAAAACACCAACATGATTCACAACCAGGAAACCATTTTTTTACTCAGCGCTGTCCGCGCCGCCGAATGCGCGTCCATCATGGGTTTGAGCAACATGGGCAAGTCAGCCCTGTTGCGCGAGTTGTGCGCGCCCGCCGTCCACAGCGCCTATCTGGGTGATCGCAGCGCTGACTGGCTGTTCGTCTATATCGACTGTAACCTGATGCCGGAACGCAGCGAGCAGGCATTGCACGAGGTGATTCTGCGCAACGCCATTGAATCCCTGCGGCGCGTGGGCGCGCAAGCGCATGTGGGTGCGCGGGATGACATCCTCGCGCGGCTCGACCGGCTGTACGAGCAGGTCATCCAGCCTTCAACGCCCATTCGCAGCCCGCTGGCCTTCAACGATGCCATTAATGTGCTGTGCGCTGGCTCAGGCCGATCTCTCGTGTTGCTCTTTGACGAGTTCGATGATCCTTTTGGCAAACTGGATGGGCGCACGTTCCTGAACCTGCGCGCGATGAAGGATCGGCTGGCCGGGGCATTGACGTACATCACCGCGACCGAGCAGCCGCTGTCCGACATCCGCACCGACCGCGAGGCGACCGAGTTTATCGAGTTGTTCTCATCGCGGATGCAATGGCTGGGATTTTTGGGCGTAGCCGATGCGCGCGCCGTCGCAAGCGAGTTTGTCGCGGAGAACCACGCGACATGGCAGGACGACGAGCTTGATTTTGTCGTTGCGCAGGCCGGCGGCCACCCCGGGCTGTTGCAGGGCGTGCTGGAAACCTATAAGCGCGTCGCCGGCGGCGCGCCAGCCAGCACCCATGCGCTGGCCTTCTCCGTCGCGAAGCCGTCGTTCGAGGAGGATGCCGCCATCCGGCGCGAGTGCCAGCAACTGTGGGCGCAACTCTCCGAAGCCGAGCGCACCGCCTTGATCGCAATAGCGCATAATGAAAGCAGCGACGAGGCGACTACGAAGCAGCTTCAGACCAAACGGTTGGTTCCGAGCGGGGACGCGCGCGATGCGCAACCGCTTGTCGGCGCCCTGTGGACGGCGTTCATCCGGCGTCATGCCCTGATCCGGCAGCGCGCCGAGCGCGGCGTGCGGGTCGATATCGACTCGGGAGAGGTCTTCGCGGATGGCCGTCGCCTGGA
>CAIXPS010000341.1 GCA_903921365.1 uncultured bacterium
GTCATTTCATTCGTGCTGCTGTTCATCATCAACCTTCTCCAACGCCAGCTAGACTGGCAGAATCGCTGAAACTATGGCCCATCTTCAGGTGACCACAGAGTCCAGACTCGTCCGCACTTTGTTGATTTTATCAGCAATCGCGGTGCTGAGCCTGTTCCTGCTCTTGCCCTTGTTTGCGGTTTTTGCCGAGGCTCTGCGGCGCGGTTGGGAGGTGTTCTTTGCATCTCTGACAGAAGATATGGCATGGTCTGCCATTAAGCTGACCCTGATCGCCGCAGGTGTTTCCGTGCCGCTCAACACGCTTTTTGGTCTGGCCGCCGCATGGCTGGTTACTAAATTCCGTTTCAAAGGCAGGGCATTGCTCATTTCTCTGATTGATCTGCCGTTTGCGGTCTCCCCCGTGATTGCTGGCCTTGTCTGGGTGATGATCTTCGGGGCTAAAGGATGGCTGCCTCCCGCTAAACTGGCGGAGTTATTAGCCCCACTAGCGTCGTTGGCAGCAAAAGCCGCTACCAGCGAATCCTTTGGCGGATTGTTCGAAGGCATAGCTGCCTGGTTGGCGGATCCGAGGATCGTGTTTGCCACGCCTGGCATCATCATTGCCACGGTGTTCGTGACATTTCCGTTTGTGGCTCGCGAGTTGATTCCGCTGATGGATACCCAGGGCAGCGACCAGGAGGAGGCTGCTGTCACTCTCGGTGCCAGCGGTTGGCGCATCTTCCTGCGGGTCACTCTTCCTAACATCAAGTGGGGACTATTGTATGGTGTGCTCCTGTGCAATGCCCGTGCCATGGGTGAGTTTGGCGCGGTATCCGTTGTGTCGGGGCACATCCGCGGCCAGACGAACACTCTGCCCCTTCACATCGAGGTGCTTTACAACGAATACCAGTTCAGTGCCGCCTTCGCCTGCGCGACGCTGCTTGCCCTGTTAGCCCTTCTCACCCTTGGCTTGAAGAGTTTTGTTGAACGCCTCTACGATCAATCCGCTCAAGGAAAACACTGATCTCCCCATGTCCATCTCCATCCAGTCTATCAGTAAGACCTTCGGCACCTATAAGGCGCTGGAGGATGTCTCATTAGAGGTGCCTAACGGGTCACTCACTGCTCTATTGGGCCCATCCGGATCTGGTAAAACCACTCTGTTGCGCATTGTGGCCGGCCTTGAGTTCGCGGATGACGGCATGGGGAATATATTGTTCCACGGGGAAAATGTCAGCGGCGTCCCGGCAGGCAAGCGTGGCGTGGGTTTCGTGTTCCAACATTATGCCCTGTTCCGTCACATGACTGTGGCCCAGAACATTGCTTTTGGCCTCACGGTTTTGCCCCGCTCGAAGCGCCCTTCCAAAACCGAGATTCGCGAGCGAGTTCACGAGTTGTTAGGGTTGGTTCGGCTCGATGGACTGGACAAACGCCGCCCGCATGAACTCTCTGGCGGCCAGCGCCAGCGCGTGGCGTTGGCCCGTGCGCTCGCCATACGTCCCCGCGTGCTTTTATTAGATGAACCCTTTGGCGCCCTCGATGCGAAGGTGCGCAAGGACTTGCGCCGCTGGTTACGCGTGTTTCACGACCAGATCGGTCTCACCACGTTGTTTGTTACTCATGACCAGGAGGAGGCGCTCGAACTTGCCGATCAGGTTGTGGTCATGCGCAATGCCCGCATTGAACAGGTCGGTGATCCCCAGACTGTATACGATTACCCGCGTAGCCCGTTTGTTTATGAGTTCCTTGGGAACGTCAACAAGCTCATCGAGTCGGAGGGTCTTCATCGTTATATCCGTCCCCAGGAGATTGAGATTTTGTTCGTGGCGGAATTTAATCCAGATACCGATAAACTTGGACAAATCCAGCACCTGTTTTCTGCAGGACCTGTGGCCACCCTTAGCGTGCGCCTGGCAGACGGGCAATTCCTTGAAGTGGAAATGTCACGCAAACTGCTCGACGAGTTAGGTCTCGATACCGGGGACGCGGTGACTGTGCGCGTTAAACCTGAGGTGCTCCCCTGACTATTGGGATTACAGGATAAGCCAATAGCAGGTTTCACTTGGTGGGAGTGATTTGTTCCGGGGTGCTGGGTTTGACTTTGTTCTTTGGTGTGAATGTATTTCGTAGCCTATCGAGCCACTGACCCGAGGCTTATGTGCTCGAATTTTTTCACCTGTCAGCAAAAATTATACCAAATAGTGGCTATTAATTCGTTTCAAAAGGGTATATTTTGGTCGATTTTAACCCTTCCAACTTGAAAAAAGATTACTTTTATAGGCAATATAGTATTGTATTGTAATGCGCTTATATTAAATAACTTAGGATAATTTTTAGTTGAGGATTTTGAAGAGAAAGTCGAAAAATTTGAATTTTTTCTGAAAAAACTATTGCCAATACCCTATAGTTGGACTAGTTTCACTTCGTCGCTGCAATGTGACGCCGTTCACCCAAACCATGGGCAACAAAATTAACTGAAGTGACCCTATACAGAGGGAGCTCAAATCTTCGGCAGGCTGGCCACCCGACAAGGGAGTTCACAAGCAATAGAATCAGCATCCAAAAGCTGCCCCCTGAGAAGGCAAGGGCGTGAACCACGTCTGCGGACACGGTCAAGGCTCGAATCCCCCCTAGAAAAAACGACGTTAATCTGTTTATGACCCACAAGGACTACAGTTCGATGACTCCATTATGGCAATCCGGCCTCAACGGCGGACTGCTTCTCGACTGTAACTGTTAACCGGGCCCGTTATGCCCGTTCCTTTGCAAGCCGTATGCTTGCGTTCGGTTCATCTTCACCTTTTGAGCTACACGCATGCTTCTTTCATTAACCAATCCAACCTTATATGAAAAACACGAATTATACACACAAATTGAAATCATCCGGTGCCTTGCTGGCACTTGCCATCACCACATTGTCTGCAAGCGCCCAGAATGTTCCCAACCCTGCATCAGGGGATGTGTTCCTGGGTTTCAGGTCGCCCAGTACCTCAGTGTCGTATCTTGTCGATATTGGCCAGGCCTCGCAATTCATCAACGCCACACCCGGAACATCATTCACGCTGGGTACCATTGGCGATATCGGATCCGATCTTACTGCCAATTTCGGAAGTTGGTCCTCGAGCTCAACTGTTTACTGGGGGATTTTCGGTGCCAACTCCTCAGCTGCGCCCTCGTTATATGTTTCTAAGGCGAGAACGAGTCCGGGAACCCAAAGCGCTCCATGGAATGGTCTAGCAAGTAGTGATGCGACTGCCACCAAATCACAGATCTACAGTGTTATTTATGGGACTTATGGGTATCAGGGAGCAGCAGCCACTGCCAACAGCTCAGTGGGCGCGTTGCAGACCAACTTCACCGGTAGCGGGAGTTACAATTATCAGGTCACCAGAAGTGGCACTGACTTTGGCAGCCTTAGTCAGTGGTCGAGTATTGAGACAAATTTCAGCGCCGGGGCTTCCTCGACCGTATTGGATTTTTACTGGATCCGGTCTTCAAC
>CAIXPS010000342.1 GCA_903921365.1 uncultured bacterium
CGCAAGGCCGATGCGAAGTACAACTCCGGGCTGTTCGATTTCTCCGCGAAGGAAGCCAGTCAAACCTCCAAACTGTCGATTGACGACAAAGTCTTCAAGTCGATCCTGACCCGGCTGTACTATCCGCAATCGCCCTACGAGTTCAGTGTTCTGCCGATCGAGATTCTTGGCAACGTCTACGAGCAATTCCTGGGCAGGGTCATCCGGTTGACGCCAGGCCACCAGGCGAAGATCGAAGAGAAGCCCGAAGTCAAGAAGGCGGGCGGCGTCAAATACACGCCTACATACATCGTGGATAGCATTGTCGCCAACACGGTGGGTAAGCTGGTCGCGGGCAAGACGCCCCGGCAACTGGCCGCATCGCTCCGCATCCTGGATATGGCGTGCGGCTCAGGGTCGTTCCTCCTGGGCGCGTACAAGTTCCTGCTCGATTATTACTTGCAGTGGTACATCGAGCACAATCCAGGACAGCACACCAAGGCCGTGTGGCGACAAGGCGACATGTGGCGATTGACGATTGCGGAGCGCAAGCGCATTCTGATCACGCACCTCTTCGGCGTCGACATCGACCGGCAGGCAGTGGAAGTCACCAAGCTGAGCCTGTTACTCAAGGTGCTGGAAGGCGAGAGCGATGAGACGCTGGGACAACTGTCACTGTTACAGGAGCGGGCGTTGCCCAATCTGGATGCCAACATCAAGTGCGGCAATAGCCTGATTGGAACCGACACCTTCACCAGCCGGCTTGTGCTCGATCCCGACGAGATGAGGCGTGCCAATCCCTTCGACTGGGAGCGCGAGTTTCCCGAAGTCATGAAGAGCGGCGGGTTCAGTGGCATCATCGGCAACCCGCCTTATATCCGCATCCAGGTGATGAAGGAATGGGCGCCGCTCGAAGTGGAGATATACAAGGAACGCTACAGCGCGGCCGGATCGGGAAACTATGACATCTATGTGGTGTTCGTAGAGAAAGCCCTGAGCCTGCTCAACAAACAGGGGCGGATGGGATTCATCCTGCCGCACAAGTTCTTCAACGCCAAATACGGCGAACCGTTGCATGCGCTCATATCGGGCGGCAAGTATCTCTCGCAGGTGATTCATTTTGGCGACCAACAGGTGTTTGCCGGAGTTTCCACGTATACCTGCTTGATGTTCCTCGACAAAGCCGGCTGCGATGAGTGTCAGTTTGTGAAGGTGGATGACTTGGATCAGTGGCGCAGTAATGGTATCGCCCAAACAAACGCGATTCCGGCTGCAAGAATCACACTTGCAGAATGGAATTTCAGCGGTGGGGAGAACACATTGCTTTTCGAGAAGCTTAACCAGTTACCTGTCAAGCTGGGCGATGTTTCGCATATATTCGTTGGAACACAGACGAGTGCGGACGATGTATTTGTGCTTGACGATTGCACGTTGCAGGGTAAATACGTCATAGGCAAATCTAAAGCGCTCGATAAAGAAGTGAAGGTCGAATCAAACAGCGTTGTACCGTTTCTGCGTGGCAAGGATATACGACGATACGAACCGCCGTTGTCATCAACCTATCTGATCTGTCCATATGACATAGCTGAAAGCAGTTTTTCTCTGGTCAAAGCACATGAAATGGCTCAGCGTTATCCTCTTACGTTTGAGTATCTCCAGTCATGCAAAGTGCAACTTGGATTGCGTGAGAAAGGCAGGTTCAAAGGTGAGAATTGGTACGCGTTCGGTTACCCGAAAAGCATGACGTTGTTCCAGAGGCCAAAGATAATCGTTCCCGACTACAACAACACGGCTTCGTTTACATACGATACCGAAGGTTGGTATTTCAAAACCGGCTATGGTGTTCTTTACAGTGGATCGTCATTGTCTGTCTTCTACATTCTCGGACTTCTGAACTCCAATTTGCTTTTCAAGTATTTATTGTCGATTGGTACAACACTTCGCGGCGGATATGTGCGCTTTTGGACTCAGTTCATTGAACATCTCCCCATCCGCACCATCGACTTCAACGACCCCACCGACAAAGCCCGCCACAACCGCATGGTGACGATGGTCGAACAAATGTTACAGCTTCACAAACGCCGGCAGTCCGCCGAGACCGACCACGAGTGCGAGATGGTTCAACGCCAGATCGACGCTACGGATCGGCAGATTGATGCACTGGTGTACGAACTGTACGGGTTGACGGATGAAGAGATTGAGATTGTCGAGGGGACGGTGGGGAAGTCACAGGCAGAGACGGGTGTTAGCGTCCTGAATAAATGATGCCAGCCAACGCCGCCCATCTTCAACGCGCTTCCATCGTGTTTTCACGCAGTGGCGTTTCCGTGCCTCGATTTCGAATCGTGGTGGTGGGCGCATGGCAACCCTGGCTTCGCGGTGAGAACAATGTGCGTGTGCGCCTTCGGTCATTGTAGTTACTACGATGATCGGAATGGAACGGATGCGGTGATCTCGTCCGGTCATGGTGGGGATGACAGCATTGCCCAATGTGACGCGGCCTGCATGATGTGTGATGGCAATGTGGCTCGGCACATCCCGGCCGTTACCCGCCACGAGACGACGGCCCCCACCACCCAACACTCGTGTAAACGTCGTCCGGGGTGTGCCGAGCCACATTGCCATGCCATTTCGTGCCGATTACGTTTCGATGGGCAATGCTATCAACACTACACAGAACCGGCCACGCCCTCCATATCCGCGCGCAGACGTGCTCTACCTGGTGTAGACGGTGCTTTGTGATAAAGTGCAGTTAATGGAGGCACTCAAATGAACAATCTGGCGTATGGGTCTCAACAACAGGAGAAAGTCGTTCCGCAGGTGGAAGAAAAGCTCCGCAAAGAGCTAGGCGCGTCGTCGCCAATTGCCCATCAGGTCCAGGCTGGCGGGGCCGCAGGCACGTCGGTGGGCACTGTCCTGGGCGACATAGGGCGAGGCCTGTTCGGCGGACGCCCTGATGTGCTGTTCACCATTACGTTTGATATCAATACTCCTGTGCCGGTTCAATTGCAAACCAGTGTTGACCGGCAAGGCGTTGGTTGCCACGTGGGGACGCTGCTCTATTCGGCCAAGCTGTCAAAGGCTGTGAAGGGTGCGGTGACGCTTGAGGCGCCCAAGATGTTCGGCGCTTCCAAGTTCACCGGTGACACCGAAACTGCTGCCAAGCTGAATGCGAAGGGGGACCTGCTCAAGCGCCTGGGCAAGTTGGCCCGCACTGAATCCGAGATTGGCGGCTTGACGCTGAAACTGGAGCGCATGGTAAAGGTCGTGCCCCAGGATCAGGGCGCGCTCGTTGTGCTGAGCACGTTAGCCCGGCCGACCTCCATGGGGATGGATGCAACACTGGATGCGAAAGAGTTCATTGACCTTGTCGGGATGATCGAAAAGGCGCTTTAACTGCTCGCTGGCAGGGTGAAAACCGGCTGAAGCCTCGGCCTCCGGCACAGCGCCGGCGTCAGATGCAATGCCAGATCGACGCACGGGTGTGTGGACTGTGCGACTTTACCTTCGCGCTCTTCGCCCCTTCGCGTTGAATCTGCGTTCCGCGCGCTAACTGATACGCAACTCGGTCGCCGCGTCGAAGAAGTACAGTTGGTCGTCTGGGAAAACGACCTCGACCGTTGCGCCAACGATGGCGGCGTCCAGGTCGGTGATCACGGCGAAGTCGAGTGCGCCTGAGTGGATGTAGACGGTTTGCTCCTGGCGGGCAAAGTCCGGCTCGATCATGTGGACAGTCCCGCGCAGGCGGGCGCCGCCAGCGACAGGTCGATGCACGGATGCGTTGCTGGCCCACGCAAGCTGGATCGTCTCCGGGCGTATGCCAAGCGTCACGCCTTGCCCGGCGTGCACCTGCGCCCGTATGGTGTCGGGCAGGGGTAAGCGGCTTTCACCCAACTGCAATGCGCCGTCTGCGATAACACCGCCCGGCAAAAGGTTCATGGGCGGCATGCCGAGGAATCCTGCGACGAACGATGTGGCTGGGGCGTCACGCAAGGCCACGTACTCGCCCACCTGCTCAAGCTTGCCCGCGCGCATCACGGCGACGGCGTCGCTGAGCGCGATGGCCTCGATCTGGTCGTGCGTGACATAGATTGCCGTGATGCCGAAGCGGTGCAACAGGCGCTTGATCTCGATGCGCGTCTGCACGCGCAGTTTGGCATCGAGGTTCGAGAGCGGTTCGTCAAACAGGAACAACTGCGGGTTGCGCACAATCGCGCGCGCGATGGCGACGCGTTGCTGTTGCCCGCCGGAGAGTGTGCCGGGCTTGCGGTCGAGCAGGGCTTCGAACCCGATGCCCATCATCTCCGCTGTGACGCGGATGCGCTCCTCGGCGGCCTTGTCGTCGATCTTGTGCAGCTTGAAGAAGAAGCCGAGGTTGCCCTGCCCCTTGAAGTGCGGGTAGAGGGCATAGCTCTGAAACACCATGCCGATGTAGCGATCCTTCGTCGGCAGGTCGATCACGTCCGCGCCGTCATACAAAATCCTGCCGCTGTAGGCGGTGTCCAGGCCGGCAACGACGCGCAACAGCGTGCTCTTGCCGCAGCCGGATGGCCCCACGATAGCGAGCGTCTGGCCGTCGGGGATGGTCAGGTTGATGTGATCGAGCGCCATGATCTGGCTGCTGTTCGCATGTGCGGCGCTTTCGATCTCGGCCTGGTTTACCACGCGCTCAGCGAAGGCGCGGTCGGCTTGGCCGCTACTGGACTGGGCTCCGCGCCGGCTGAACCCCGATCCCAGGCTTGAGCGGTCAAAATGCCGGCTGACGTCCTGAAGTTCTATCGTTGCCATAAAGATTTATCCACTAATCCACACGAATCTTTTCACGAATAGACACGAATGATCGGATATATAAGCATTCGCGTCTATTCGTTCCGATTAGTGAAGATTCGTGGAAAATTCCTATCTCCAGTCGCCATCAATCATGACCCGCTGCACTTTTACGCTCAGGAGTTCGTCGCCGGGTATTGCGGTCAAGTCGTGTGACAGCACCACCAGGTCGGCCAGTTTGCCAGCTTCGAGCGAGCCGACCTCGTGCTCCATCCCACCTGCGTAGGCGGCGCCCAGCGTGTAGGCGCGAATCGCATCGTCAATGGTGACGCGCTGTTCAGGGTACCAGCCGGCGGGGCCGGGCGTCCCGTCGGCGCGCCGGCGCGTGACCGCCGCGTGCATCCCCACCAGCGGGTCGAAGTTCTCGACCGGCGCATCTGATCCAAACGCGAGGTGCGCGCCGCTATCGCGCAATGCGCGGATGGCGTAAGCGTTGGCGCTGCGCTTGCCCCAGTGCCGGTCGGCCATCACCATGTCTGATGTGGCGTGAGTCGGCTGCACAGATGCGATCACATCCAATCCGGCGAAGCGCGCGATGTCGTCGGGGTGCAGAATCTGCGCATGCTCGATGCGGTTGCGCAACTGCCCCGGCGCGCGCGGCGTTTGCTGGCGGCTGACCTCAAACGCGTCGAGCACATCGTGATTGGCGCGGTCGCCGATGGCGTGGATAACCGCCGCCAGCCCGTTGCTATTGGCCTTGATCACCGCCTCGAACAGCGCCTCTCGCTCAATCGTGGGGATGCCATAGTTGTCGGTTTCGCCCTCGTATGGCGCGAGCATCGCGGCAGTGCGCGGGCCGAGCGCGCCATCCGCGAAGATCTTGACTCCGCCGATGCGCAGCCAGGCGTCGCCAAAGCCGCTGTGGATGCCGCTATTGATGATCGTGTCGAGTTCCTCGGCGGGCAGTTGCTTGACAATGCGCAGCAACAATTTGCCCTGCTCACGCAAGCGCTGATATGCCCTGAAAGATTGGATGCCGCCGCCGCCATCCATGCAGTGCACGCCCGTAATACCCTTGCGGTTCATCGCCTCCATGGCAAGCAGCGTGGCCTGTTCCTCAAGTTCTATGCTCGGCCCTGGGATGCACCGGGATACCAGCCCCATGGCATTTTCCAACAGAACGCCGGTAGGGTAGCCGCCAGCATCACGGACGATCTGGCCGCCTTCCGGGTCGGGCGTCTGCGCCGTAATGCCGGCCAGTTGCAACGCGAGCGAGTTCACCCACAACGCGTGCCCGCTCTTGGCAGAGAGCGCCACGGGATGGTCGCGCGTGGCTGCGTCGAGATCAGCAGCCGTCGGAAACTCGCCGCCCCAGGCGACCTGCATCCAGCCATGCCCCTGTATCCACTGGCCGCGCGGCATCTGCGCCGCCTTTTCACGGACGCGATCGGCGACTGTCGCGACCGTTGGCGCCTCGTGGATAAACACGCGCATCATCGCCAGCCCGGTCCACAACAGGTGCAAGTGCGCGTCGATCATACCCGGCACGACGAACGCGCCGTTCAGGTCGAGCGTCTGCATATCGGGCAGGCGGATGGCGTTGATCTCGGCATCGCTGCCCACGGCCACGATGCGGTTGTTGGCAATTGCAATCGCGCGCGCGCGCGGCTGCAGCGGGTCGACCGTATAGATATTCGCGTTCGTGATAAGAATGTTCATGGCAGAAGGATCAGTTCGTACTGAGGTTGACTGAGATATTCGGCGGTTGTGGGTGTGACGACCACATTCTCCTCAATGCCCACGTACCCGTAACCGGCGACCATCGTGCCGAGTTCAAGCGCAAAAATGCTGCCAGTGTCGATTTCCTTGAAGGGCATGTCGCCATAGCGTTCCCAGCGCGGGCCGAGCACGCTGCCGCCGTCGTGGGCATTGCGCCCGACATGATGGCCGAACGCGTGCATGTACTCGGGGTAGCCGTTGCGCACAAGTTCGCCCCGCGCGGCAGCATCCACCTGCCATGCCTGCACGCCAGGTTTGAGCGCGGCGCGCCCGGCTTCGAGCGCGCTCCAGCACGCCTTCCACGCGCGCGTGATCTCTTCGGGGATCGCGGTCTCGCCGGGGCGCGGCACATAGGCCACGCGCTGCAGGTCAGACGAATAGCCATCCAGCCGCAACCCGAAGTCGAGATGCAGCAACTGTCCCGCTTCGACGACCAAGGTGCTGGGTATGCCGTGCCCGATGCTCGAATTCGGCCCCGCGTTGACGATCGGGTTGTCCACGCGATCCCAACTGAAACCACAACCATACTTCGCGGCAAGGTCGCCGCACAGGGCGTGAATCTGAATCTCGCTCATCCCACGCAACGGCGTGGCGAACAACTCAGCGTACACCTGTTCGGTGATCCCGACGACGGTTTTCACGCGCGCCAACTCTGTCTGCGTCTTGCGCTCGCGCAGCCGGCGCAAGACGCCCTCGGCGCTGACCAGATTCCCCGCATAGGGCGTCCCCGCCAGAATCTGCGTCAGCTTCGCATACATCCCGAACGTCAGTCCATCGGCGCTGGGGTCGCTGAGCGAGTAGTTGAGCGCGATATTTGACGGGTTCAGTTGCGTGATGCGCGCCTTGAGCACCTCGGCGATGCCCTGATCGTAAGCGATCACTTCGTCGTATGCTTCCATATCGCGGATGCTCTGCGCGTCAAATCTCCCGGCAATGGCGATCTTGGCGCCGCTGCGCGTGACGATCAACGCTGACTCCCACGTCAGGCCGAAGCCGAGAATCAGGTCGAGCACCGGATCGTGCACCTGCGATGTCTCGCGCACAAAAGTAATCCAGCAGTCGATGTTCTGCTCAACCAGCAGACCGACGGCCTGCTTGAGTTTTTCTTGAATGATGGGTTTATCGGTCATTCTGTTCCCACAATTTTGTCAAATATCGACGAGAACTCCTCGTCGGAGTAGTACTCGATCACAATGCGCCCGCCTTTGCGTCCGCGCTGGAGAGAAACCTTTGTGCCAAGTTTGGCGCGGAGTTTCGACTCGTATTCGTCAGCGCCGTCGGGGCGCTGTTCAGCCGGCTTTTCGCGGTGGGGCGCGGGACGCGTTTCCAGCATCCGTCGCACGACTTCCTCGGTCTGGCGCACGTTCAACCCGTTCTTTACGATGTGTTCGAGCGCCACCAGTTGGTCTACCGCCGACCCAAGGCTGAGCAGCACGCGGGCGTGCCCCTCGCTGATCGACCCTTCCATCAACGCTTTTTGTATCTGTCCGGGGAGCTTGAGCAAGCGCACGGTGTTGGTGACGGCTACGCGGCTCTTGCCAACCCGTTCCGCCACCTGATCCTGCGTTAGCCCGAAGTCATTGATCAACTGTTGAAACGCAGCAGCTTCTTCGAGCGGGCTGAGGTCGCTGCGCTGGATGTTCTCGATCAGAGCGATTTCGAGCATTTGTTGCGGGGCAACATCCTTGATCACGACAGGCACGTGCGTCAGGCCGGCCAGTTGCGCCGCGCGCCAGCGCCGCTCGCCGGCGACCAGCGTAAAGGGTGCGCCGGCGCCGGTCGTGCGCGTGACAATCAATGGTTCGAGGATGCCGTGCTCGCGGATGCTGGCGGCCAGTTCCTCCAGCTTCATCGCCTCCACGCCGCGCGACAGGCGTGGTTGTAGCGGGTTCGTTCGGATTTCGTTCACCGCAATTTCGGCCATGCCGTTGGACGACGCCCCGCCAGCCGGCGCCTCATCTGCTCCAGGGATCAGCGATGCGAGGCCGCGCCCCAGTCCGAATGGTTTTGCCATATTACGTTGTCCCCTCACTTCGCGCCGCCAGTTCTGCAGCGAGTGTCTTGTACGCGACACCCCCTGGAGATGATGGCGCGTAGGTTAAGATCGGTTGCCCGTAGCTTGGCGCTTCACTCAAGCGCACGTTGCGCGGAATGCGCGTATTGAATACACTTTTGCCGTAGAACTTCACTACTTCGGCGGCTACCTGTTGCGACAGGGCAGTGCGCGAATCGTACATGGTCAGTATCAACCCGCGGATATCCAGTTGCGGGTTCAAACGCTGTTTCACCAGTTGCACGGTGCGAGTCAACTGCGACAGTCCTTCGAGCGCCAGGTATTCGCATTGCACCGGGATCAACACGCCGCCGCTGGCGGCGGTCAGGGCGTTGACGGTGAGCAGCCCGAGCGAAGGCGGGCAGTCAATCAAAATGTAATCGTACTTCTCAACCTCGGTTGCGAGCGCCTGGCGCAGCCGGTATTCGCGCGCTAGCTCGCCGACCAGTTCGATCTCCGCTGCGGCCAGCGCGGGCGAGCTGGGGATGATGTGCAGGTTGTACTTCTCGTTTTTCAGCGTGGCTTTGGCCGCCGTCACATTGCCGAGCAACACATCGTAACTGGATGCGGCCAACTTGTTTTTGTCGATCCCCATGCTGCTGCTTGCGTTGGCCTGCGCGTCCATATCGACGAGCAGCACGCGCCTGCCCAGCGCAGCCAGGTAGGCAGTGAGGTTGACGGCTGACGTGGTCTTGCCCACACCACCTTTCTGGTTGGCAAATGCGTAGATGTAGGTCATTGTGATTGTTTCAGTCCCACGAAGGCCGATGGCCCGGTTTTTGTGCAGCGCTTTGTGTGCATGGCTGATTCTACTTCAACGGCTCATGCTGACACAGCGCGATGTCCGCCCTGGTCGGGATGCCGGCCATGCGCGGTCGGGTGACCGATTGCGCCGCGATGCAGTTGGCAAGCGCGCACGCATCGCGCAGCGGATCGCCGCGTTGTAACGCGATGAAGAGCACCGTGGCGAAAATGTCGCCGGCGCCAGTGGGCTCCACTTCCTGCACAGCCGGCGCAGGCGTCTGCAGGGCGTTGCCATCATAAAACGCGGTGCATCCCAGCGGCCCTTGCGTCACGATGAGCAGGCGGGTCTGCGATGCCCAGTGAAGCGCCTTGCTCCAGTCGCCCGCGACATCATCAATGCTGGTAACCACCGCGCTCGCGCGGGATAACACCAGTTCGGCGTCGGTCCAGTTGTCGGCGCGCGACACGACATGCCCCTGTTCATCCCAGCGGCGCATCCAACCCTGCGGCGTGATACCGATAAAGGTGTCAGCGCTGAAGTTGCGGACAATCTCAGCGCTGACTTCATTGCATACCGGCCCCAGATGTGCGATCCGGCTGGCGCGCATCTCGTCGGTCAAATGGGCAGGCTCCAGCACAACTGGGCAGGGTGACACCACCTGGACGCGCCCGCTCGCGGTATAGATGTTGCGGAACTGGGTTGTGAGCGGCGCCGCAATACAATGGGCGTCAATATCAGGGAAAGCGGCGTTGAGATCTGTGCCGGGGGACGCCGCCGTTAGAACCGTTACCTTTTGGAGGAACGCGCGCGCGGCGCGCGAAGAGTAGGTAACGGTTCCACCCGGCGTCAGACCTTCCGGCCACAGATCTTCGGTGACGTGACCAATGGCCAGATAGTCAATCACTTAAGCTTGATGGTAATGCGGCGGCCGCTGCCTTCACCGTGGCTCTCGGTCTGCACCTGCTGATGATCGCGCAGTGCAATGTGCACCAGACGGCGCTCCGAGGCAGGCATGGGTTCCAGCGTGATGGAACGGCCTGAGCTCACGACGCGCTCGGCCAGGCGTTCGGCCATCTGCTGGATGCGCTTTTCGCGGCGCACCTTGTAGCTGTCGGCGTCGATGGTCACGCGCAAGTTGCTCTTGGTCTGGTGCGCCCACATCGTCTGGATGACGATCTGCAACGCGTCGAGCGCTTCGCACTGGTGAGCCAGTAAACTGCTGGAGTCGGCGCCCTGGATGTCCACCCACACGGAAGGATTGTCCTCGCCGCCGGGGGGATCCACCTTGCGACTTGTGCACGTTACCGCGAAGTCCATGCGGTCAAGCACCCCTTGCGTGAGCGTTGCCGCCATTTCCACATCTTCTGATGTAATGGAGCGCTTTGAATCGTCGTCCTCGGATTCCTTTTCTGTGGGCTCAACTAACGCCTCAGTTGCTGCGGGCGCGGGTGTGCCAGGTTCAGGCTCGATGGTGATGTCCTCGTCATCCTCGGACATATCTTGCGCGTCAGATGCATCGTCATCATCGGATTCGTCAAAGTCCGACGCCGGCGCACCAGGTGACGCAAGCGCTGGCTGCGCAGCAGCCGCTTCCTTTGCGACGGTCTCGACGTAAGGCGTCAGGCGCACGCGCGCTGGCTTCGCGCCAATCCCTAGAACTCCCTTGTTGCCTTCATCCAGTACTTCAATCTTTACATCGGCGCGCAGCATATCCAGTTGCGCCAGTCCGATCCGGATGGCTGTCTCAATATCGTGTGCAGTGATCTCAGTTGCGGACATTTGACCTCTTTTTGCGACTGCGGCGCAACCATGCATGGTTGCCATGGCTGCGCCGCGTGCGATTGTGTTTACTTGCTTTCTGACCCTGGCTTGGCGATTCTAGCAGAAGAAGAAGGCTTGACCTTCGATCGCGGCGGGGGAATGCGAGCTTTGGGTGTGGATGGTTTCGAGACCGACGGGGTTGACCCGCCTGAAGAGGAAGCGCTTGTCGCGGCGGCATGCTCAGCTTTCGCCAGATCAAGACGCGGCTTTATGAGAAAGTACTGTCCGATGCCAATCAAGTTGGATACGATCCAGTAAATGCCCAGGCCGGCGGGCGCCGACAGCATGAAGAAGCCGAACATCACCGGCATCATCATCGACATCATCTGGTTGGTCTGCTTGGTCTGCGCGTCCGTGCTGGGCGGCGTCGTCAGCTTTGTCGAGAAGTAAGTCGTCGCGACCACCAGAATCGGAATGATGAACAATTTGTCGGGCTGACCCAGATCAATAAGCCCCAGGAATGTGCTGTTAACCGGCACGAGCGAGGACAGGTTGGGCAGGAAGCCGTAGATGTGCTTGCCCAGTTCGAGCAGGCTGAGCGGTGTGACTGCCAGCGTGCGCGTGATCGCGTTATAAAGGCCGATCAGAATCGGGAACTGAACCAGCAAGGGGAGACATCCGCCCA
>CAIXPS010000343.1 GCA_903921365.1 uncultured bacterium
AATGTCATCTATACCACCAACCCTTAAATACGTAGAACGTTTTACGGTGACAGGTTTTCATGTAAGGACGCAAAACAGGGATGAATTTAATGAAAACACAGCGAAATTACCGAGTCTTTGGCAACAATTTTATTCCAGTGTATTAGGCGACAATTATCTTAACCGGTTGACGACAATTAGGATTGCCGGTCTTAACTAGCTATTGTTAATGGACATGGATCACTTATGGAGTGTGAGAATGTCCGGTCAATGGCTTACGTCAAAACAGGTGGAGATATATATGAACGCTAGAAAAGAAGGCAAAACACAAGCGGTCAGTGCTGCTAAAGCTGGAATCAGTGAACGCAGGGGCCGAGACGTTGAAAAAGGACAGCGTATTGATCCAAGCACACAACATCGTGCTTGGCGTACTCGCGTGGATCCATTTGAGAGCGTTTGGACAAGTGAGGTTGAGCTTATGTTACAGCGGAGCCCTGCGCTTTCCCCGCTGACATTGCTTGAACATTTACAATCAACCCATGGGGCAGAAACTTTTCCTGATAAGTTGCTTCGCACCCTGCAGCGTCGTGTTAAACGTTGGTTGCATCAGGAAGGCCCTGCACGTGAGGTGATGTTCCGACAAGAGCATGAGCCAGGTTATATGGGATTATCTGACTTTACTGAACTGAAAGGAATCACAGTTACGATACAAGGCAAGTCACTGCATCACCTTTTGTATCATTTTCGCGTCATCTACTCAGGCTGGAGCTACCTGAAAGTCATTCTTGGTGGAGAGTCATATACAGCCTTGGCAGAAGGGCTTCAAAATGCGCTATGGTGTCTCGGTGGCTCTCCTAAAGAACATCGAACAGACAGCTTATCGGCCGCATTTAAAAATCTTTCTGCAGATGATAAAGATGATCAGACTCAACGATACCATGATTTCTGTAGTTATTATGGCATGACTGCAACTCGCAATAACCGGGGTGTATCACATGAAAATGGGGGTATTGAATCACCACATGGGCATCTTAAACGGCGCATTAAGCAGGCTTTTTTATTGCGCGGATCATATGATTTTGATTCCGTTGAGGCCTACCAATGCTGGATAGAGCAAATTGTTAGTCAGCATAACCGTCGTAATGCAAAAGCTGCTGACATTGAAAAATTAGCCCTACAACCATTGCCATCATACAAAACAGCAGATTATACCGTATTGCCAGTAAAGGTGAGTAGCTCAAGCACGATCCGAGTTAGAGCTTCGCTGTACACTGTGCCATCGCGCTTGATGGGCGCAAGCCTGCAAGTACACTTGTATCACGATAGTTTATCCTGCTATTTGAGTGGTACGCTGGTAGCCAAGCTATGTCGGGTCTATTCTCAAGAAAAGAGCCATCGGGCACGAAACATCGATTACAGACACGTGATTGATAGCTTGGTTAAAAAACCAATGGCCTTTTTTAGCTCGCAACTTCGTGATGACTTGTTGCCAAATGCCCAGTACAGGCAAATATGGCAAGCATTGGCATCACGCATGCCCTCACGAGATGCGTCCCGTCTCATAGTGGGGCTTCTCCATCTTGCAGCGACTGCCGATTGTGAAGCCGCGCTTGGTGAGGCTGTTGCAGAAGAGCTCTTATCAGGCAAGATCCCTGTATTGAGTGAGTTAAAACAACGCTGGAACATCGTAGCCACCCAGCATTGTCCGACAGTGGATGTTATTCAACATACTCTTGAATCATATAACTCGTTAATTCCTATCGGATCGGAGGTGCATCATGCCATCCATTGAAACAATACCATTTTTGGTAAGGCAATTGCGATTACCAGCTATTGCCAATCACTGGCGTGAGCGTACTCAACTTGCCGAGACAGCACATGCCAGTTATGGCGAGTATCTGGCTGATTTACTAGAGCTGGAGCTTACGTTGCGTGAGCAAAATCGGCTGGAACGCTCGTATCGCAATTCAAAATTGCCTACAGGAAAAAACATGGCTAATTTTGCTTTTCATCAGGCCAAGTCCGTGAATCAAGCCCAAATCCAAGGCTTGGCAGAAGATCCTTCTTGGGTTAAGGATGCTCAAAATCTAGTATTGCTCGGCCCATCGGGTGTTGGGAAAACACATCTTGCAGCTGCGATTGCATATGGGCTGCTTGAGCAAGGTATCAAGGTGTTCTTCTCCTCGACCACCATGCTGGTGCAAACACTTCAGCAAGCTAAAACAGAACTAAAGTTAAAGCAGGCATTAGATAGACTGGATCGTTTTGATTTATTAATCCTTGATGACATAGGTTATGTTAAGAAATCCGAGCAGGAAACGTCTGTATTATTCGAGCTCATCGCACATCGTTATGAGTATCGTAGTCTACTTATAACGGCTAATCAGCCTTTTGGTGACTGGGATACACTGTTTCCAGATAAAATTATGGCTGTGGCTGCTATCGACAGAGTTGTGCATCATGCCACTATCATCAAAGTTGAGGGTGAAAGCTACCGAGCCACTTTCGCCAGACAGAAAAATATGGAGTTGGGTTCAGGAGGTAAAAGCAGTTAATTTATTGTTCGGAAACCGGCAATGATAATTGTCGCGAACCGGCAAAGATAATTGACGTTTAACAAGTCGTAGATAATGATAAAGCTTTATTAGGAAAAAGAGCGGGTAAAATGTGATTGATAACGGCATTAGATATAGCATCTTCGCGAAAAGGAGTTTTTTTTTCCTGGGATAGGAAGCGCCGTGTTTCCATTGAGCTTAATAAAGAATCTGCCTCTAAGCT
>CAIXPS010000344.1 GCA_903921365.1 uncultured bacterium
CCATCCCAATCCTCGTGATGACAGAACGGGATATCGATGGAGGCGCTCAGGAACGTGATCGGCTTCAGCCACTGATGTGCGTACACCGGGTGGCGTCGCATGACCTGCCATTCCTCCTCGGACAACGGCCCGGGCTTGAGCAAAATATCATCCGGCACGCCCATCTTGCCGATATCGTGCAACAGCGCCCCGCGTCGGATCGCGATAATGGCATCTTCATCTATGTCCATTGCGCGGGCTAGTTTGACGGTGGTATCGGCCACGCGCTGAGTGTGTCCCTCCGTGTCGCGGTCGCGCAGGTCGAGTGCCTTCGACCAGCCCTCTATGGTGGCGTCGTATGCCTCGGCCAGATCGGCATTGGAATGCTTCAGCCCGTCGAGGAGCGCGGCGTTGACGATCGACATAGCGGCGTGTGCAGCAAATGCTTCGAGGAACCTGAGCCACTCGGCATCAATAGCGAGTGGTGTGCGGTTGAATACCTCGAGCACACCCTTCGACTCGCCATTGACCAGTAACGGTGTGGCGATGTGCGCCTTGAACTGCTCCGCGCTCAGGAAGTCCTTGAAACCAGGCGTCAACAGGTCGGGGTGCTCCATCACATCGTCGTTTCTGACGATGGTGCGCATCTGAAGCGCCGCCTGACCCGCATAAGGTTGCCCCAACGGAACAAGACTGTACATAATCAACTGAGTATTAAAACCGTAGCCGGCGGCGAAATGCAGCACGCGGGTGGCAGGATCGAGCAGCATGATATCGGCAGCATCCACCTTCAACTGCGCAATGAGCTGCTCAATGATGATATCAAGCGTGGCGCGCGGATCAAAGCTTGACGTAATGGCGAGTTCGACTGTGCGCAAGGCCTGTTCATTGCGCAGACGGCGTTGCGTCTCTTCATACAGGCGCGCATTCGCGACCGCCTGCCCCGCAATATCGCTCAACCCCTTGAGCAACGCCTTTTCGTCCGCGCCAAAGCCGCTCGCATCGCGTTCCTCGCCGCGTTCCTCGCCCGCATCGCCTGTCGCTGCGATGCTCAACAAACCGATCAACTGGTCGTCGCGCAGCATGGTGACGCTGAGGATGCTGCGCACACCCGCCGCAGCCAGCAGGTTTTTATTGGGCGCATCTGTTATTGTGCGCTCGCGCAGATCGGGCGTGGAATAAAACCCGCCACGGTTGCTGCCATGCAGATCAAAGATAGCGCGCGACAGCGGCGCCCAGCGCTGCATGAAATCCGCAGGCAAGCCATACGAGCCTGCGAAGTCGAATGTGCTCTGTTCCGTGTTATACAAGCTGATCCAGGAAACTGGCACATTCAAAGCGCGCGCTGTTTCATCGCAAGCCAACTGGAGCACTGACTTCAGATCGAGTTGCGCGTTCAGGCGCGCCGCAGCATGCGCCAGGGCTGCAGTGCGCGCAGCCTGGCGGCGTGTTCCCTCCTCCGCTCGTTTCCGTTCGGTGATATCGATCAGAAAACCTTCGTAGTAGAGAACAGCGCCGGCAGCGTCGCGCACCGCGCGCACATTGGTGCGTGTCCAGATAACGCTGCCATCCTTGCGATAGTTCGGCGCTTCGAACCCCAGCAAAACATCCCCTGTATCGAGTCTGCGGCGAAACTCGACGCGGTTTGAGGCGTCCACATAGATGCGATGACTGATATCGCTGCCCACGTGTTCGATCATCTCGGCGGGCGAATCATAACCATAGACGCGCGCCATGGCGGCATTCATATTCAGGTAGCGGCCATCAGGCGTGCTCTGGAAGATGCCCATGACAGCATTTTCAACGATAGTGCGATAGCGCAACTCGGCCTGGCGCAACGCATCTTCGGCGCGCACCCGTTCGGTGATGTCGTGGATGATCGAGAAAAGCAACGTCTGCCCTTCGATTTCGATGGGAGTGGTATGGACTTCAACCGTGCGAATTTCCCCACTGGCCAGGCGGTGCGGGAAGTGGATATACCCACCGCCGTTCTGAAGCGCGCTAAGGCGGCGCGCCTTGACTTCATCCGGCGGCAACTGGTTGATGGCGCTGATGTTCATGCCCTGCATTTGGTACTGGGGATACCCGTAGAACTGCGCGGCGGACGCATTGGCATAAACAATCGCGCCTGAATAGGGTTCGATCAGTAGGAAAATAGCTTTGTGATTATCAAACAGGGCGCGCACTTGTTCGCCAATGGCGCGAGTGACTTCCTCGGCGCGTTTGAGCCGATCAAGTTGCGCTTGCCGTTCGCGCGCCGCTTCAGCCAGATGCACCTCATATTCGGCAACGCGTTGTTCAAGCGCCGTAATAACGGCCTGCTGATTCGCTATGACGGGATTTTCCTCAGTCATGCTCTGGAAAACAGCGCCGCTTGCCTGATCTCGTTGCTGGTTCAGATCGTGTAACTGGGAACCCGTGTCGTCTTTGCGATCCATTATTTATGCCCCGCTGCTATTGCATAAAAATTCATAACAGGCGCAATTGCTATTGTAATGCCGCGCAGGATTTAGCGGTATCATACGCCCAGGTGAACAGCATGGGCATAGTCAAGCTGAATGAGCGTGAGAGGTTGATCGAGCGTATCCTGCGCATGCCGGATGAGGATGTAGCAGTTGCCGCAAAGTTTCTGGACACGCTGTACGACGACATCTCCCCGGACGAGTTGGCGCGTCAAACCGCGATGGATATAGCGAGTATTGAGGCGTCAAAGGGTGAAACCGGGATATCGCTTGATGACTTTCTACACGAAAGCGGCATCTCGCGACAGGAGGCGGAGGATGCCGCACGAGCAGAGGGCTGGCTCAAGGACATATATCGCTGAAGGACGCCCTTGGCTACGTGTATTACGTGTATAATTTCACTGCGTCCCCGGTAGTAGCTCCCCCCCGCGAACCCGGTGCAAAGCCACCTGAAAGGGTGGCTTTTGCGATATCAATAGTATGATTCTTGCGACGAAGTAACGCGAAGAGTATGGAAGAAGAGATATGCGCACACTGCATCTGAATACGAAACTCCCGCCCGGCCCTAAAGACAACATCCTCGGCGCCCGCGTGATGGCGGAGTTCAAAAGCGACCCACTGGCCTTTCTCCTGAAGATGGCGCACACCTACGGCGATATCCTGCAGTGGCCGTTCGGCCCGTTCCGCTCGTGGATGGCCGCGCACCCCGATTACGTGCACCAGGTGTTGACGACCGACGCCGACAAGTTCTACAAGGCGACAATCACCAAGCGCTCACTCGGCCCGACGATCGGCAACGGGTTGTTGCTCAGCGATGGCGAGTTCTGGCGTCGCCAGCGCAAGCTGATCCAACCCGCCTTTCACGCCAGGCGACTCCAGGGCTACGGCAAGGGCATGACTGACAACACCGACCGGCTGCTGGCCGAGTGGCAGCCCGGCCAGACGCGCGACCTGCATCACGACATGATGAAACTCACGCTTGCCATCGTCACCCGCGCGCTGTTCGACGTCGACTTGTCGGATCAGGCCGACCGCATCGGCGAGACAGTGACGCAATTGATCGAGGTGTCCAATCGGTTGGGCGGCTCGGTATTCATCCCGCCCGCATGGGTGCCCACGCGCGACAATCGGTTGAACAAGCGCATCCGCCACACGCTGTCCGAGATCACCATGGGCTTTATCAACGAGCGCCGCAAGACGGGCGAAGACAAGGGTGACCTGCTCTCGATGCTGTTGTCGGCCGCGGACGAAGACACCGGCGGTCACATGAGCGACATGCAGGTGATTGACGAATCGATCACGCTGTTTGCCGCCGGGCACGAGACGACCGCGAACACCCTGACGTGGACGTTCTACCTGCTCTCGCAGAATCCGCGCGCCGAAGCTGCGTTGCACGCCGAACTCGACCGCGTGCTGGCCGGACGCACACCCGATTTGTCTAACTTGCCCAACCTGCCGTATACCGAAATGGTTGTGAAGGAGTCGTTGCGCGTGTACCCGCCGGTGTGGCTGATCCCGCGCCAGGCGATTGCCGAGGTGCCCATTGGCGGATATACCTTGCCAAAAGGCCAGATCATCATGCTCAGCCCGTGGGTGGCGCACAAAGATGCGCGCTTTTTCCCCGAACCGGAGTTATTCAAGCCGGAGCGCTGGGCGGATGGCTTTGAGAAGCAGTTGCCTAAGGGGGCGTACTTTCCATTTGGCGGCGGGCCGCGCATCTGCATTGGCAACGCGTTCGCGCTGATGGAGGCGCGCTTGTTGCTGGCGGCGCTGGCGCAGAAGTATGCGCTCTCGCTTGCGCCGGGGCAGGTCGTTGAGGCCGAACCGCTCATCACACTGCGCCCGCGCTACGGGATGAAGATGGTGTTGCACCCGCGCGCGCAACGGGCGCCGGAGACCGATCAACGGGTGACGATGGATGTGTAAGGTCTGCCGTACAATCGCACTATGAAACTCGCGGAACTTACCGGCTTTCTCGATGACTATCTGAAGATCGCAGACTACAAGGATCGCAGCAACAACGGCCTGCAAGTGCAGGGCAACCCGGAAGTGACGAAGGTCGCGTTTGCCGTGGACGCGTGTCTGGCCTCAATCAAGGGGGCGGTTAACTACGGGGCACAACTGCTGATCGTCCACCATGGCCTGTTCTGGTCGGAGCATCTCCAGATCACCGCCGCGCACTATGAGCGCATAAAGCTATTGATTAACAACAACATCGGGTTGTATGGGGCGCACATCCCGCTCGACGCTCACCCGGAGGTCGGCAACAACGTCCAGCTTGCAAGCATCGCCGGATTGCAGAATGTGCAACCGTGGGGCGAGCATCAGGGCGATGTGATCAGCTTCATCGGCGACCTGCCGCAACCCCTGCCGCTGGAACGCCTGGTTGCCCGGATCGAGGCGCAGATCGGCAAGGGCTGCCGCATCCAGTCCACCGGACAGCCAGCTCAACGGGTGGCGGTGCTGAGCGGGTTCGGCGTCAACTTCATTGACGCGGCGCGCGCCGCCGGCGCCGACACGCTGATCACCGGCGAAACCAGCCATACGTGGTATCACCCGGTCGCCGAACTCGGCATCAACGTCATCTACGGCGGACACTACGCCACCGAGACTGTCGGCGTGCTGGCGCTGGCGCGCAAGCTGGTCGACAAATTCCAGATCGACCCGACGTTTATCGATCTCCCGACTGGCATGTGAAGAAAGAGAGATTGGAGATTGGAGATTGGAGACCAGAGATTGGAAGTCAGAAGTGTGAAGCAAGAGGTCAGAAGCGGTGCACCTATGCGTAAATCTCCACGCGAAGCGTCCACGCGAAGCGTCCAATCTCTCCTCATCGTCGTAGTCGTGTTGTTGCTCGTCGCGGGGGTGATCGGGCGCGAGGTATATCTGCGGCTGATCGTGCCGGCGTCGCCGTTAAACTTCGATGAGGCCGCGCACAGCTTGCCGGGCTACTACATCCTGCGCGATGTGCGCAATCTCGACTTGAAAGCATTCTGGGCTGATACGCACATTCAGACGCTGTGGCCGCCCGGGTTTTCGTACCTGCAGGCGCCGGTGCTGGCGGTGCTCGGTCTGAGTGATGGCGCGGCGCGCTTCTTCTCGTATATCGCGCTCGTCCTCGCGATGTTGATGGGTATTGCGGTAATCTGGTCGATCAAACCCGAATATGCGCCGGCGGCCGGGCTGGCAAGCGGATTGATCGCACTGAGCGCGCCGGGATGGCTCAGCCTTGGCGGGCTGGCGTTGCAGGAGACGCCTGTTGCGCTCGTGACATTCGTCGCCTTCTGGCTGTTCTTGCGCGCACTGCGCACTGGTCGCGCCCGTTGGTTCGTCCTGACCGGGTGTGCGCTGTTCTTCCTCTTCCTCACCAAGTACAACTATGCGGCTTTTGCGCTTGCGTCGATCGGGTTAGTGGATATCGGTGAGCGCATCCGCAAAGCGGCTAGAGGCGAAACCGGGCAG
>CAIXPS010000345.1 GCA_903921365.1 uncultured bacterium
GCGCAAGGCATCGCTGCTCACGTTTGTCCAGGGCGCGCCACTCGGTGACCTGTGGCTGCCTCTTTCCGACGGCACACTGGCGCATGAGGATATGGCCGTCACCCCCGATGTCCTCGATCTCGACCGCCTGGCTGGCCCGTCATTGTCTCCCGGCACACTCCAGACGCACGGCGATCTGTTTCATGTCGCCGACCCTTATGGGCGTGTGCCGTGGGTGGAGGCCGTCCTCGGCACGCCAATCCACGCAACCATTCGCGGCGGAAGCATGCGCACGAGTGCTTTTGTCAGGACATGGGATGAGTGGAACTGCAACCCGACCCACTGGGATGCTGCATGGGCCGATGCGCTGACACACTTAACTGATCTGCTGGTCCAACGCAGTGGAGGGCAATATACAGTGGTGCAGCCCACGATGCGTGGTCCCGCAGATCTGGCGGAGGCCGTGCTTGGTCCCGTACTGATGTGCCTGTCGATGTACGACGATCCGGAGTCGCTCGGACGCTTTCTTGATGACTCCACCACTGTTTTTCTGCGGATGCTGGACATTCTGTTGGCGCATATCCCGCGCTTCGCCGGGGGATATGTGAGCCCATTTGGCATCTGGGCGCCTGGGACGGTCGTGAGGACGCAATGCGACGCAACCGCATTCCTGTCGGCAGCTCAGTATCGCCAATGGTTTCTCCCTCGCGACTTGCGTATCTGTCAGGCCGTCGACTATTCGTTTATTCACCTGCATTCGTGTTCATTGCATATTGTCGATGCGCTCCTCGCACAGCCGCTGCCAAGTGCGATTCAGATCACGCTTGAATCCGAGCCAAAGGGGCCGTCTTTGCAGCAGTTGCTGCCGGCATTCCGTGCCGTATTACAAGTGAAACCGCTGCTTATCGAAGGCAAGCTTGACGCTGATCAGGTGGCATGGCTGCGGGCAAATCTGCCGGCGGGAGGGCTGGCCATCACGGCGCGGCAAAATGAGTGGTGAGAGGAGCAGAGGGGAACGATGCGCGAGGTGTGTCAGGGCAGACGCACCGTTAGGCCAGAAGATGGTGTTGTCCCTGAGCCGTTGCACCACACTTGCTGCGCGGCTGTGCCGGTCGCGTTCTCGATGCCGATCGTGGTTGCCGTTGCCTGGCTGACGGTCTGATACTGCAGCCGGATACTGTTGTCACTGCGCAGCACGATCTCGAACGTCTGATGCGCGCTGGCCCCGAACCGCGCCGCCTGATACCATTCCACCACGAACGTATCCGCATCGACGGCTTTCACGTATACATTGCCATTCGCGCCGCCGGTCGGCGCCAGGTCATCCCACAGGGCGTAGATCGCGTTGTTCGGCAGGGCAGTGTTTGGCAAACATACCTGCGCAAAACTCGAAGACCCTGCGCCGAAGGTCACGTAGCCGTTGGAGGACACAAACGTGCTCGTGTAGGTGTTTCCGTAGAACGTAAAGGCAAACGGCAGGTTGACCGCCTCAAATGTGTCATCGCCCACCGCGACCGCTGTTCTGCCGTTAGTGGCATCAATCCATCCCACCTCTGGCAGAACAGTCGGGTTGTAAGTAGTTGCCGGGAGGTATGTCGAGTATGAAAGCACGAGCGCAGGCGTGATGTCCACCCAGGCTGCCGATACAGGCCCCCAGTTCCCGCCTGTATCCTGTCCATGGATATACACCGTGTGACGCCCAGGCGAGAGTCGGGTGTCGAGATTCGCGTTGACCCGTTCGCGCGCAGTATTAAAGCTTCCATCGACCGCGCGCATAGCGATTGGGGTCCCGCCCATCCACTGCGGCGTGTCAACGAAGTACTCGGCCTGTGCGATGGCCTGTGATGCCGGTTTACCCGTCCCGGATGCCCCATAGCGCTGGTCGTCGATCCAGGCAGAAATCGTCAATGGCTTGTCTGCTTGCACGCGGATCACAGTCGGCGTATCGATGAGCGCTGTCGGGCCAAGCCCCAGCGTATAGGGTTGGCGCGCCAGTTTCGCCGCATGGATGAGCGCGTCGCGGTTGGCCGGCCAGTACGCGCTGTCCACCAGGCTGTAGGCTGGGATGAAGCTTGTGCCAATCTCTACCGTGAGCGCTGGCACGCCCAGCGTCCCGTATACCCAGTCCTCAAACGTGCCGCTTGACAGGTACAGCACCTCGGAAGACTGCCCCGTGAGGTAGCCGTTGTAGTAACTCATCCGGAAGGCGAGGGAGCGCAACGCCGCGTCGTTGGGCGAGTGGGTCGACGTCCAATCCCATGGCAGCATCACGAGATTGCCGTCGCTGTGCAGGCTGAGCACCATCCCGGTCGTCGTGACCGCCGCGGCGTCGGTAATCTGCGTCCCGCGTCTCGACTCGTACAGGCTGCGCATCAGCGCCTCAATGGCTCCCGTCTCCGGCTCCGAGTTGGCGCTCACGCCCTTGTAGAACTGGTTGCACGGTAGCGCACTGGAGGTGGCGCCGCCCCACTTGAAGTCGCTGTTGCGGTTCAGGTCAACGCCGATGTTCGGGATCAGGCAGCCGCCGCTGCTATTGTTTGCGTTCTTGCGTTGCAGCAACGGTGCGTTGCCGCCCTGTTCGACGATACTGCGCCCATCGGGGTTGGCGACCGGGATGATCCACATCTCGGCGCTGTCGAGCAGGGCTAAGATGTCCGGGTCGCTGTCCGCGTGACTGATCAGATAGTCAGCCCAACGCCACGCCAGTTCCGGCGGGACGAGTTCGCGCGCGTGCATCCCGGCGACAACGGTCAGGCGCGGCTTCGTGTTGTGCACCGCAGGATCGCAGTCTCCCGCAGTGATATGGGTTATGCACAGCGCCATCAGGTCGTGGCCGTCCGGATATCCCTGCGTTTTGCGCCATGACGCGCCATACGTGATACGTCGCGCCAGGTCTGGTCGTTGTGCGACGAGGGCATTGAGGTGTGCTTCGTGTTCGGTGACGGTATGGTAACCATAGTAGTACGTCATCGGCGCGCGCGCGGCAGCCGCAGGGATCACCTCGTCGGCATCGACCCGATACCCCTGCGCGCGCAGCCGTTGTGCAGTGTCATCGTTACCCAAAATGCGCAGATAATCAGCCCCGCGAGACTCAAGCACGTCCCAGCCGCCATTGGTCAGGGCAACGACATCGGCAGCGGTGGAGACATACACGCGCCATACGGTTAACCCGGTCGCAGCGGTCAACTGCGCCATATCACGAGAGGCGGGGGGGCTTATGGCTGGTTCCGGCGTCGGCCTCTGCGCGATGAGAACTACAGCGAGCGCCAGCCACACGGCGATGACATATCGAATCTGCATGTGTCACGCAGACTATAGGCCGTTGTCGTCGCAAACGCAACTGGCGATTATGCTGTAGAGTCTGTGCGACAAGGACGGTCTTCAGGAAAGTGAGGGTGTTGCTATGGCGATTGAGATCAAACCAATTTCCGCCTATGCCGACTACAAGGCGGCGGAGCAGGTGCAGGCCGATGTCCTGGGGTTTGGGCCGCTCGACGTCGTGCCGTATCAGATTCTGCAGTCGTTCGCCCAGTCGGGCGGCGCAGTGATCGGCGCGTTTGATTCCAGTGCCCTGATCGGCGTGGTGATGGGCTATACGGGCTTGCTGCCCGATGGCGCTCCATATCACCGCTCGCAACGCATGGCGGTGCTCCCATCCTATCGTGGTCAAGGCGTCGGCGCGGCGTTGAAGCACGCCCAGGCCGATGTGGCGCGCAGCCGTGGGTTGCGCCTGATGTGCTGGACGTTTGACCCGTTGCGCGCGTTGAACGCGCATCTCAACCTTCATAAACTCGGCGCCGTATCCCGCCGTTACATCCCGGATGCCTACTACGCGTCATCCAGCCCGCGTGATGCCGGCGCGCCCATCGACCGGCTATGGGTCGAGTGGGACCTCGCATTGCGCGAGTCGCGCGAGCGACCCGCCTACCCACTTCCGCCGTCGCCAGTCAAGGCGATTCGCTTGCTTGGCGACCAACCCTCTGAACCCGACCTGAGCAGCAATGAGCCTGTTGTGGTCATTCAAATTCCACCCAATATCGATGCCGTGCGCGCGCAGGGCGCGGATCGCCTGCTCGAATGGCGCATGGCGACGCGCGCGGCATTCGAGCGCTACGTCTCTGACGGCTATATCGTTGTCGACTATCTGCGCGAGCAGGGTTACATACTGGTAAAAGCTTGAGTGCATAGTGTTATATTTAGCCGCGAGCGAATAGATTACTCGGGACGTCATTTTGTTTTTAAGAGAGGGCATAAACGATGGAACGACTTGCAACTCGGATTCGGGATACGGTGGTGGAACCAGGCAACCTGGCGATCTTCTGGATCGGGCAGGCCGGCTTTGTGTATAAAACATCAAGCGGGACGGTAGTATTCGTCGATCCCTACGTCAGCGACTACGTCGCGCGTGTTCTGTCGCACATCGGCTGGGGCTTCAAGCGCATCACCCCATGCCCGATCACGCCAGAGGAAGTTGACGCCGATCTGGTCGTCAGCACCCACGGCCATCAGGATCATCTCGATCAGGATGCCATTCCCGTTTTCCTCAGGACCCCGCGCACTCGCTTCGTCGGCGCGCCGGATTGCGCAGAAGCTTATCAGTCACTCGGCGTTCCCGCCGACCGTTACACCATCATCCACACGGGTCAAACCCTTACGTTCGGCGATGTCACCTTAACCGGCGTCTACGCCGATCACGGGGCGGAGACGCCGCATGCGATGGGTATCCTGCTCACCTTTGGCGACATCAAAGTATGGCAGGTGGGCGACACGGCCTATCGCCCGGCGCAGTGGCAAGGCATCTACGGCGCGGGTGTTGACGTAGTAACGCCGCCGATCAACGGCATGTACGGCAACCTGAACGGGATCGAGGCTGCGCGGCTAGCGGGTGATGCAGGCGCGAAGGTCGCAATTCCCTGCCACTTCTGGACGTTCGCAGAGCATGGCGGCAACCCGGCAGATTTCCTGAACGCGTGCCCGCAGTATGCGCCAGCGACAAAGCCGCTGCTGATGTCCCACGGCGAGCGCTTTGTCTATCGCAAGGAATGAACGGCCATGTCGCGGCGCGCTGAAAGACGGCTTGGATAAACTGAAAAGGCATCGCGTAAGGACGCGCGCACGCTCACCGTCTTCTTCGCCGTCGAGGATGAAGGATCGAGCGTCATGCTGATGGACTCCGGGCCGCAATTGGTTCCAGCCATTTGTGCATCCTCGGAGGCTGAGCGATACTGATGCCTATGAGCACATATCCTTTTGCCACGAACGACATTATCGACAAAGCGCTTTTTGCATTTGATCAGAGGGTCATAGCCGGGAACGAGGCCGTCGAACGGTTCAGGGCGGAAGTCAACTTCGGGGTCGGGCTGGCGCGCGCCAACTCGGCGAAACAAACAGAATGGATCGCGCTCCTGGGCGCGGCGATTGCGCAAGTGTCTGATGCGCTGCAGTCCGGCAGCAGCAATGAGCAAGCCGTGACAGCCGCCGAGACGACGCTCGCGCCGCTGGGCGAAGCCGCGAAGCAATACGCGATTCACTGCGTCGGGCATGGCCACATCGACATGGACTGGATGTGGAACTGGCCCGAGACCGTCGCCACCGTCAATGACACGTTCACCACCGTCGACCGGCTGATGACTGAGTTCCCCGATTTCCACTATTCACAAAGCCAGGCGTCGGTCTATCAGATCATGAAGGACTACCTGCCTGAACTGTACGCGAAGGTCAAGGCGCGCGTCGCGTCGGGGCAGTGGGAAGTCACCGCCAGCCAATGGGTGGAGGGCGACAAGAACCTCGCATCCGGCGAGATACTGTGCCGGCACATCCTGTGCACCAAGCGCTTCTTCCAACAGGAGTTCGGGCTGCCGCTCGACCGCGTCGTCATCGATTGGGAGCCAGACACGTTCGGGCACGGCCATACGCTGCCGACGATCCTGAACAAGGGCGGCATCAAGCGCTACTATCTGCACCGCGCCGGGCCGGGCCCGATGCTGTTCTGGTGGCAGGGCAAGGACGGCTCGCGCGTGCTGACGTTCGACGATCGTCCGCGCGGTTACAACGGCCAGATCAACGCCAGCATCGTCAAGTATCTGTTTGAATTCGAACGCGCAACCGCGCTAAAGGATTTCCTGTTCGTGTTCGGCGTGGGCGACCATGGCGGCGGGCCGACGCGCAACGACATCCGCGCGGCGATCAAGATGAACGACTGGCCAATCTGGCCGCGCATCCTGTTTAGCACGACCGATGCGTTTTACAGCATCGCGGAGCAGCAGGCGCGCAACCTGCCCGTCATCGATGCGGAACTCAACTACGTGTTCGAGGGCTGCTATACGGCGCAGAGCAATATCAAGCGCGCCAACCGCAAGAGCGAGAACGCGCTGGTCGAGGCTGAGATGATCGCGCTCGTGGCGCGCGGGCACGCCGGCGTCGAATATCCCACGGCTGCGTTCAAGCTCGGCTGGCAACACGCCATGTTCAACCAGTTCCATGACATCCTGCCCGGCTCCGGCGTGCACGCCACGTATGAGTACGCCCAGGGGCTGTATCAGGAAGTCCTCGCGCAAACGACGATGGTCAAAACGCGCAGCCTGCGCCAACTGGCCGCGCAGGTGAATGTGGGACATATCGAGGGTCTGCCCCAGGGATTCGATGTCGGCGGTGGGCCGGGCGATGTGCCGTACGACGGCAGCATGACGCGACGCGGCGCAGGCGGCGGCGACAGCGACCCGTTCGTCATCTTCAACCCCAGCCCGTGGAAGCGCACCGAACTGGCGACGATGCGCATCTGGGATCGCGCTTATGGCAACATGCCATTAGCCGTAGTCGACGATGCGGGTCATCGTTTCCCCGCGCAGGTGACCGAGCGCGGCAATTACTGGGGGCACACGTATATCGGCGTGGCCTATCCCGCGCAGGACGTGCCCGGTCTCGGATATCGCACCTATCACATCATCCCGCAGGTTGCGCCAGACGAGCCGGCCGGCGCATGGGGCGATGGCAAGGGGACGATCGAGAACGAGTTTCTCAAAGTCGAAGTTGATCAGGCGTCCGGGGCAATCGCGCATCTGTACGACAAACGCAACATGGTTGACCTCGTGCCTGAGGGCAAGCGCCTGGGTCTGCTGGAGTACTTCCTCGAGACGCCGCACCCGATGACTGCGTGGGTAATGGGGCAAATCAAGGAGTACAAACCATTCCTCAGCGGCGGCGCGATCGACTGCCCGAACAACGGGCCGCACCTGGCGACGGTGCGGGCGCGTCATAAGCTGAACAACAGCACGTTCACGCTGACAATCTCGCTGGCAGCAGATCTGCCGCGGGTGGACTTCACCCTCGACGTGAACTGGCTGGAGCGCGGCGCAGCGGATATCGGTGTGCCGATGTTGCGCGTGGCGTTCCCGCTGGCGCTGACCGGCGTCACGGCGACGTTCGAATGCGCCAATGGGCATGTGACGCGCGCGACGCAGCCGCGCAAGCTGGCCTCATACACATCGGCGTTGGGTGGAACATACTGGCCGACCAGCGAACCCGTTGATACGACTCCCGGCGATGTGCCTGCGCAGAAGTGGGCCAACCTGACCGGCATGCACGCCGCGACGTTTACGCCGTTTGGCGCGCTGGTGTTGAATGACACGAAGTATGGCTACAACGTCGACGGCGACACGATTCGGCTGACGCTCCTGCGCAGCAGCTACGACCCCGATCCGCTGCCGGAACTGGGCAACCACACCATCCGGTTTGCCCTGTTGCCGCATGGCGGCGGGGAGCATCTGCCGTCGAATGCGACGCGCGCAGGCTATGCGTTTAACCTGCCGTTCAATGTCGTCGGAACCGACGTGCACGAGGGGCCGCTTGCGCCCAGCGCCGGCTACGCCGAGTTGCTCAACGCCAATGTGATGTTGAGCGGGATGAAGAAGGCAGAAGATTCAGACGCGTTGATTGTGCGACTCTACGAGATGGAAGGGAAGGCGACGACCGCGAAGCTGCGACTGGCGGAGGCGCTGTGCCAGCCAAATGCGCCCGCCTGCGAGACAGACGTGATGGAGCAGCCGCTCGCGCACAGCACCGCCGCAATGCACGACGGCGTGCTCAGCGTCGACATCGCACCCTTCGGGCTGGTGACGGTGAAGATCGGGTGATGGATCAAGCCTGCAAATAGAGGGATAAATGGGGTGTCGTCAGTATAATACTCGCCAGTATAATACTTCGCCGACACCTCAACATGCTGCGACGTCGGGCATCATCATGCGCATGGTTCCTGCGTCAGTGGCGTTTGCCTCGTATTAATGTCCATGACAATAGCAACACCTTATTCACGCGTTCGGGTGATCGACTCGCACACCGGCGGGGAACCGACCCGTGTGGTAATATCCGGCGGCCCTGATCTGGGTAATGGAACTATGGCCGAACGGCTGGCGCGCTTCCACACTGAGCACGACGATTTCCGCTCGGCGGTAGTTAACGAACCGCGCGGCTCGGATGCCGTCGTTGGCGCGCTGTTGTGCGAGCCCTCAGAGGCGACGTGTGCGGCAGGCGTGATCTTCTTCAACAATGTGGGCTATCTGGGCATGTGCGGCCACGGCACGATTGGGCTGGTCGCGACACTGGCCTACCTGGGCCGCATACAACCCGGCGAACACCGCATCGAAACGCCGGTCGGCATCGTGAGCGCACATCTGCGCGATGATGGGAGCGTATCAGTTGCGAACGTGCCGAGCCGTCGCGCGCGCAAAGGCGTGACGGTCGATGTGCCCGGCTTCGGCACTGTAACTGGCGACGTGGCGTGGGGCGGCAACTGGTTCTTCCTGGTCGAACATCACAGTCAGGCATTGCGCTTCGAACGGCTGGACGCGTTGACCGACTTCACCTGGCGCATCAGCGCGGCGCTGACTCAGGCGGGCATCCGGGGCGACGACGACCACGAGATCGACCACATCGAGTTGTTCGCGCCCTCGCCGTTGCCCGGCGTGAACAGCCGCAACTTTGTCCTGTGTCCCGGACGCGCCTACGACCGCTCACCGTGCGGCACCGGCACGAGCGCCAAGCTGGCTTGCCTGTGCGCCGACGGCAAACTGAAAGAGGGCGATGTGTGGCGGCAGGAAAGCATCATCGGCAGCGTGTTCGAGGGCAGTATCCGGGTGGTCGATGGCGTAGTCCATCCGACGATCACGGGCAGCGCTTACATCTGCGCCGACGCCACGCTACTGTTTGACCCGGATGATCCATTTCGGAATGGTATCAGTAGCGCTCCGGAGCCGCCGGAGACGGCGGCGTTCCAGGATATGAAGCATGGCTGAGTCCGTCTATGATGTCGCGATCATTGGCGCAGGGATCGTGGGCGCGGCCTGCGCCGATGAGGCCGCCGCGGCGGGGTTGCGCGTGGCCGTGATCGAGCGCGGCCCGATTGGCGGCGGCGCGACGGCCGCGGGCATGGGGCACATCGTGTGCATGGACGACTCGGAGGCGCAGTTTGCGCTGACGCACTATTCGCGCACCCTGTGGACACAACTGGCGCCGCAACTGCCCGCCGATGTGGAGTACACCGCCTGTGGCACGCTGTGGGTGGCGGCCGACGACGAGGAAATGGCCGAGGTGCTGCGCAAAGCGGCCTATTACAGCGCGCGCGACGTGCAAACCACGGTGCTGGATGCGGGACAACTGGCGCAGGCCGAGCCCAACCTGCGCACAGGTCTGCCAGGCGCGCTGCTGGTGCACGACGACGCCGTCATCTATCCGCCCTGTGCCGCGCGCTTCCTGCTGGAGCGAGCGCAGGCGCGTGGGGCGACCCTGTGCATCGGAGAGGTTGCGGCGATTGACGCCGGCGCAACCTTGGTCGCCAGCGTTGCACTGACCAATGGACGCACTATAGCGGCGGCGACCGTGGTTAACGCAACCGGCGCCTGGGCGCCTGAACTCACTCCCGGTCTGCAGGTGCGCCGGCGCAAGGGGCATCTCGTCATCACAGACCGTTATCCGGGCTTTGTGCGCCATCAACTCGTCGAACTGGGATACCTTAAAAGCGCGCACCGAGTCAGCGCTGACTCGGTGGCGTTTAATATCCAGCCGCGCACAACCGGGCAGGTGCTGATCGGCAGCTCGCGCCAGTTTGGCGACGAGGGCACAGGGGTGAACGAGGCCATTTTGAACCGCATGTTGGCGCGCGCGAGCGAGTACATGCCGGGACTGGCCGGGCTGAGCGCCCTCCGCATCTGGACCGGCTTCCGGGCAGCCACTCCCGATAAGCTGGCTTTGATCGGGCCGTGCCCGGGACGCGAGCGCCTCTATCTCGCCACCGGCCATGAAGGCCTGGGGATCACTACTTCACTGGGCACTGCAAAACTCCTGGTTGATCAACTCACCGGGCGTAAACCGGCGATTCCATTCGAACCGTACCTGCCCGGGCGCGTCACTGCGAAGGAGGCTGCGCATGGCTGAATTGATAACGCTGACAGTCAACGGCGTTGCCGTGCGCGTCCTGGAAGGAACGACCGTCGCGGCGGCAGTCGCAATTGCGGGGCAACCGTTCACCCGCCGTTCGGCGACTGGCGAGCCGCGCGCGCCGTTGTGCGGGATGGGCATCTGCTTCGAGTGCCGCGTGCGCATCAACGGGCGCGCGGATGCGCGCAGTTGTCAGACGTTGTGCCGGCCAGGCATGGAGGTGCGCACCGATGCATAAGCAGTCCCTCGCCTGCGACGTGCTCGTGATCGGCGGCGGGCCGGCCGGTATCGCAGCAGCGTGTTGCGCCGCCGAATCGGCCCAACGCGCGATCCTCCTCGATGACAACCCGGCGCTGGGCGGCCAGATCTGGCGGGGGAAAGCCAACTCACAGGCAACGCGCTGGATCGACCGGGCGCGCCAGGCGGGCGTGCAGATCGTCGGCGGGGCGCAGGTATTCGCCGTCTCGGCGCGCGAGGATCGCCGGACGGTGCTCGCGCAGACGGAGACGCCCGAAGGCTTGTGCACAGTGCAGTGTGAGCGCGCGATACTGGCGACCGGCGCGCGCGAACGCTTCCTCCCCTTCCCTGGCTGGACGCTGCGGGGCGTTACCGGCGCAGGCGGATTGCAGGCGCTGGTGAAGGGCGGGTGGCCTATCGCGGGCAAGCGGGTGGTCGTGGCAGGCAGCGGCCCGCTGCTCCCCGCAGTCGCTGCCTTTCTTAAAACGCATGGCGCAGACGTGCAACTGGTGGCCGAGCAGGCGCCGTGGTCGCGCCTGGTCAACTTTGGCATGGGGCTGGCATTACGCCCAGCCGTGGCGATGCAGGCGCTCAGCCTGTTTCCGCAACTGGTGGGTGTCCCGTACCATGCCGGCTGCCATGTGACGGCAACGCATGGCGCGCGTGGCGCCCTCACCGCGGTAACGGTTCGCCAGGGCGAACGAACGTGGCAGGTCGATTGCGACTATCTGGCCTGCGGCTTCAACCTTGTGCCCAACCTCGAACTGCCAGTGCTTCTGGGTTGCGCGGTGCAAGACGGGTTTGCTGCGGTGAACGAGTGGCAGGAGAGCAGCCAGCCCGGCGTGTATTGCGCTGGCGAACTGACCGGAATCGGCGGGCTGGAACGTTCGCTGATCGAAGGGCAGATCGCCGGCTACGCGGCGGCGGGCGAAAAGGGCCGGCAGCGGGCGCGCGCGCTATTTGCCCAGCGGCGCGACTTATACACATATGCCGCGCGGCTGAACCACGCCTTTGCGTTGGGAGACGCGTTGAAGACGCTCGCAAGCGCTGATACGATTGTGTGCCGCTGCGAGGACGCGCGGCGCGCACAACTGGATGAGATCGCGCCGGGGTCGTGGCGCGCGGCCAAACTGCACACCCGTTGCGGAATGGGAGCGTGCCAGGGACGCGTATGCGGGCCGTCCCTCAGTTTTCTATATGGCTGGCCAATCGAGGCAACCGTCTCGGCGCGCCCACCGCTGTTCCCAGTGCGCCTGGAAACGTTGGCCGCTACTGGTCAACAGGAACCGAATCAACACGAGACAACAGGAGAGAAACGATGACAACGATGAAATGGAGCGGAGTGATTCCCGCCATGACGACCGCGTTTGACGACGCGCTGAACGTGGATCACGCCTTTGTGACGCGCCACAGCCGCTGGCTGATCGACAACGGCTGCAGCGGCATCGTGGCGCTGGGCTCGCTGGGCGAAAGCGGGGCGCTGAGTTTTGACGAGAAGATGGCCGTGCTCGAAACAGTGGTGCAGGCTGTGGGCGACCGCGCGCCGGTAGTGGCGGGAGTTGCCGCGCTGAGCACCGCCGAAGCCGTGGCGATTGCATGCGGGGCGCGCGCGCGCGGCTGCAGTGGGTTGATGGTGTTGCCGCCCTATATATACAAGGGCGACTGGCGCGAGAACAAGGCGCACGTGTCCGCAGTGTTTGCCGCGACACCGCTATCGTGCATGTTGTACAACAACCCGCCAGCGTACGGCACAGACTACCTGCCAGAGCATATCGCGGAACTCGCGGCGGAGCACCCCAACTTCCACGCCGTGAAGGAATCGAGCACCGACGTGCGGCGCGTCACGTCCATCCGCGCGCTGATCGGGGACCGTCTGGCGCTGTTAGTGGGCGTGGACGATGCGATTGTGGAGGCCATTTACGCCGGCGCGGTCGGGTGGATCGCCGGGCTGGTGAACGCCTTCCCGCGCGAGTCGGTGGCGCTGTTCGACGCCGCCATGCTGGGCCGGCTCGGCGACGAGCAGGCGTTCGCGCTATACCGCTGGTTTCTGCCGCTGTTGCGCATGGACACCGTGCCGAAGTTCGTCCAGCTCATCAAGCTCGTGCAAGAGCAGGTGGGGATGGGCAGTGCGCGCGTGCGCCCGCCGCGGCTGGAACTCGTTGGCGCGGAGCGCGAACAGGCGCTGACGGTGATTCGCGCCGCGCTAGCGGTGCTGTAGCGTCTGGCGCAAATCCCCGAGGAGTCATATTTATGAGCAAGACCACCGCTGATTATTCACGATACGACCACCGTAATCCTTTTACGCCGGCTGGGACTGAACCATCTCTGCGCCTAACGCAGTGAGTTTCATGCGCAGCTCAACGCAGTCGCGGGTGACATCGTTCGGGAAGTCAAGCGTCACGTCCTGGCGACCGCCATTGCGCAGCCGGATGCTGAAGGATTGCTTGCCTTTGAACTCCAGCAGCGTCTGGTGGATAGCCTCCATTCGCGCGACATCCTGTTTCACATTACCGCAGCGGCGAATAACCACCAGGATCGGGCCGGTGGAAAGCGGCGCATCCACGCGGGCAGGCGCTGGCGCGCTTGACGCGGGCTTGGCCGGCGCCAGGGTTGCTGCCGCGTATTGCGCCATTGCCGGCTTTGCGGCCAATTGGCGCGTGGTCTGTGTCATGGCAAGTGACGGCGCTGTGGCTACTGCCACAACCGAACCCGTCGCCTTCGCTTCAACGCGCTCCCCTTTGCCATTCGACCGTGCCGGCGCGAAATCATCTGGAATCCAGATATCCGTATCTACCGACTCGGCCACGCCATCCTCATAAGGGATATCGTCCGAGAACTCGGGTTCGGGCGGGATGTCGTAGCTGTCCAAAGTTGATTCCTTGAGCATGCGAGGGGCTGTCTTAGCGGTGCTCGCGGCCGCCTTCACAGGCGTAGAAACAGGCTGTTGCACAACAGATTGTTGCACAACGGTCTGCTGTGCAGCAGGTCGCTGCACTACGGCCTCGGTGCGCGCCTGCTGCGCCGCTGGCGCGTTCACAGCCGCACTCGTGTGCGCCTGCGCAAGCATTGGCATCGGCTCATCATATTGCGGCGTCGAGAAGTCCTGGCGAACATCCGCAGACGCAGCGCGCGTTAATGAGTCGCTGACCCGCTCGACTAGCAGCTTGGGCGTGCCGCCGTCGCGCACTTCGGCCTTGCCCCACACGACAACGATCTTCTCGCGCTGGATCTTGTCCTGATATTCTTCCCAGGTGCGAGGAAAGATCGTCAGCTCGATGCGGCCAAACAAATCCTCTAACTCGGCGAACGCCATCGACTTGCCGTTCTTGGACACGTGGGGGCGCACCATCGTGATCACGCCGGCCAGCACCACTTTCTGTGCATGGTCGCTGTCGGTCAGTTCGTTGGTCGTGTGCGTAATGTACTCGCGCAAATGGGACATCGACGCCGTCAGCGGGTGCTCAGACACATACGTGCCCACCAGTTCTTTTTCGAACGCGAGCAGTTCCTTGCGCGAGATCTCCTTCGCATTCGCTGGCAGCACGATAAACGAAGCTGCATCTTCGTCATCGCTGTTCAATCCGTCGAACATCATGAACTGACCGCGTTCAGCCGCCTTGCGCGCCGTGGCTGCGATGCCCACCATCTGATCGATGACGGCGAGCAACTGATGACGCGGGCCGAACTCATCAAACGCGCCGACTTTCACCAGCGATTCGAGCGCGCGCTTGTTGACCTGAGCCATTTCGACGCGCTTGCAGAAATCGTCGAGCGACTTGAACGGGCCGCCGCTCTGACGCGCCTTCACGATCGCCTCGATCGGCCCTTGCCCGACGTTCTTGATCGCCATCAGCCCGAACCGAATCTTCGACACGCCCGGCCGCTCCACCCCGTCCGCTGACTTCTTCGCAGCGTCCTCGATGTTGAATTCAGCGAAGCTGTGATTCAAACTTGGCGGCAACACCTCGATCCCGTGCCCCTTGGCATCGGCGACGAGCGATGCGATCTTATCTGTACTGCCCGCCTCGCATGTCATCAGCGCAGTCATATACTCGATGGTGTATGTGGATTTCAGGTACGCCGTCTGGCAGGTGATCTGCGCATAATCGGCCGCGTGCGCCTTGGGGAAGCCGTAACGAGCGAAGAACTCGATGTCGCCGAAGATCGTGTCGGCCAGGTCAGCCGTGTAGCCTTTCTTGACAGCCCCTTCGCGGAACTTGGTCTTGTGCTTGAGCAACGCCTCAGCGTTCTTCTTCGACACCGCCTTGCGGATCGTGTCGGCCTCACCCACCGAGTAACCGGCAATGTCGCGGGCGACGCGCATGATTTGTTCCTGGTACACGATGATGGCGTAGGTTTCTTTCAGCGCCGCCTCGAGATCAGGATGGCGGTACTCGGTTTTCTCCTCATCGTGCATGCGTTTGATGTACGTGGGGATCTGTTCCATCGGGCCGGGGCGGAACAATGCGACCGCAGCGACGATGTTTTCGAAGCGTGTGGGCTTCATCTGCATCATCAGGTTGCGCATGCCCGTGCCTTCTACCTGAAACACACCCAGCACATCCCCGCGCGATAGCGTCTGATAGATGACTGGAGCGTGAATCGGGATGGTGTTGAGCGTGTACTCGACATTGTGGCGTTTGCGGATCAGCTCGCAAGCCTTGCGCATGATCGTGAGCATCGACAGGCCGAGATAGTCCATCTTGAGCAGCCCGATGCTCTCCAGATGGGTCATCTCGAACTGCGTGATGGCGTTGAGTTCGCTGCTCAACGGGGTGCCAGTCAGGCGATGCAACGGCACATACTCGATCAATGGCTTGTCGGCAATGACCACGCCGGCAGCGTGCGTGCCCGCATTGCGCACAGTGCCTTCGACCGTGATCGCTTTGTCGTAAAGATCGCGCAGGTGCTCTTCGCTGTCGTAGATCTTCTTGAGATCGGGCACCTGTTCGAGCGCCTCCTTCAGGCTGACCGGCTTGCCTGGGATGGCGGGCACCAGCGATGTCATGCGCGAGACTTCATTCAACGGCAGGTCGAGCACGCGGGCGACGTCTTTGAGCGACGCGCGCGCGGCCATCGTGCCGAAGGTGATGATCTGAGCGACCTGCTCCTTGCCATACTTTTTGATGGTGTAGTCCACCAGCAGGTTGCGTTGATCGTCGGGGAAGTCCATGTCGATATCGGGCATGGACACGCGCCCCGGGTTGAGAAAGCGCTCAAACAGCAGATCGTTGCTCACCGGCTCGATGTTCGTCAACCCGAGCACATGCGACACCATGCTGCCCGCCGCGCTGCCACGCACGTTCCACCAGATATCGTTCTCGCGCGCGAAGCGAATGAGGTCCCACACAATCAGAAAGTATGTGGCAAAACCCATCTCGGTAATCACGCTCAACTCGTAGTTCAGGCGTTGGCGCAACGCCGATGGCCGCAACGCGGGATTCCCGATCGAATTGGGCAATGCCAGCGGCGAGCGAACTGTTAAGTCAATCGGCTCATCTTCAGGAGAGATTGGAGATTGGAGATTGGAGATTGGAGAATCCGATTGCGACTCGCGCAATCTCAAATCTCCAATCCCTGATCCCTCTTCAAATTCGATGCCGTAGCGTTCATGGAATCCCAGTGCACACAGGTCGCGCAGATAGTCTGCATCGGAGGGGAATTTCTCCGGGCGCTTGAAGTTGGGCAGGTGGAACTGTTTGGTCTTCAGACTGATGCTGCACCGCTCGGCAAGTTTGGCGGTGTTGCTCACTGCATCAGGCGCAATCGAATCGAAGATCGCCCGCATTTCCTCTTCGCTCTTGAGGTAATACGAGTCGTTGTTCATCTTCATGCGCTTGGCGTCTTTGTAGAGCGTGTTGGTCTGGATGCATAGCATCAGGTCCTGCGCCGCCGCGTCTTCCCGGCGCACGTAATGCACGTCGTTGGTGGCGACCAGTGGCACGCCAAGTTCGTTCGCCCACTTCACCAGCGTGGGGGTAATCGGCTTCAGTTCGTCGAGGTCATGTTCCTGCAACTCAAGGTAGAACCGGTCGCCAAACACATCCTGGTACCACTTAATCGCCCGCTTGCCTTCCTCCTCCTGCCCGCCGAGGATAAAACGCGGGATTTCGGCAGATGGGCACCCCGAGGTGCAGATGATGCCTTTGGAGTACTTGGCTAGCGTGTCGTGATCGATGCGCGGCTTGTAATAAAAGCCTTCGATCTGCGACAGGCTGGCCAACTTCATCAGGTTGCTATAACCCTCGTTATCCTGCGCCAGCAGCAGAAGATGGTGCGGGCTGCGATCCTTACCGCCGTCCTTGTCCGACATGCGCCGGTCGCGTTTGCACAGGTAGGTCTCTATGCCGATGATCGGCTTGACCCCGGCGTCGTTGCACGCATCGAAGAACTCGACTGCGCCGTACATCACCCCGTGGTCGGTGAGCGCCAGCGCAGGCATAGCCAGTTCCTTGGCCCGCTTGGCCAAAAGCTTGACCCGCCCCAGGCCATCGAGCATCGAATATTCTGAATGTACGTGCAAATGAACAAACGACACGCCGCGCCTCCAACAATGACTATTCCCTAGAGTATAAACAGCCTCCAACAGACGCAAGTCCGCAGGAGGCTATTGTGATTTTCAGTAAGTGCTCAGGATAGCACAAATGTGCTAAACCGGCAGCACTTTTATGGATTGCATAACCAACGGCTGTGGGTTATTCGATCACCACTTTATCGCCGATTTTGATCTCGCCTGTTTGCAGCACGCGCGTGTACACGCGTGACCACCCGGCGTTCTTGTTCTGATGAATACGATTAAAGTAACCGTCCACAAATGAGCCGCTGATGTTGCTGCATGGCTCAGTATAACGCGTGACTTCGAGCGCAACCTGCTCGCCCAACAGGATGCGCGATCCGGGCGCCACAGTGTCCCAATCGACGCCCGTGATCGTGACGTTCTCACCCACCGAGCCAGGGAAAATCGAGTTGCCTTCTGTCTGCAACGCCAGGATGCGTTCGAGCGAATACAGGCACACTGCTCGATCTGGCCCGCCATGATGAACCATATCGCGGTGCTTGTCGCCAACGACGCCGAACATGTCCACCGTCGCAGCATGCGTTGCGCGCTTTGGCACGCCGCCCTCTGATGTATTGATCTGGAAAATACGCCCTGTCTCGCTCATGTCCACCTCTCACTGTTGTTCACCAGGATTATACGCAATGGCGAAGAGGGATGTGAGATTAGTAAATAGGGATCGGGGATTACGAGCGCTTAACATTTTGCGACTAAACTATGCTCATGAATCACTGGCTACAACCCCATACCCACCCGCTGGTCATCGGTCATCGCGGGGCCTGCGCCCACGCGCCTGAGAACACGCTCGCGGCCTTCCGGCTGGCGCGCGAACAAGGCGCCGACGGCATCGAACTCGACGTGAAACGCTGCGCCTCCGGCGATGTCGTTGTCATGCACGATCCCACGTTGCTACGCACTACCGGCGCGGCCGGCCACGTGCACGAGTGGACGCTGGCTGATCTCCGCGCGCTTGATGCCGGGCAGGGCGAACGCGTGCCTACACTTGATGAAGTATTCGAAGCTGTCGGGGCTGACTTGCTCGTCAACGTCGAAGTCACCAACTACACCACGCCCGACGATGGGCTTGAGCCGCTCGTCATCGCAGTCGTCCGGCGGCACGCCATCGCCGAACGAATTCTGTTTTCATCATTTCACCCGCTGGTGCTGCGCCGGCTGGCCGCGCTCGCGCCGGAAATCCCACGCGCTTTTCTGTGCGATGAAGAGACCCCGTTTGACATCGCCCTGGCATTCAACGATCCGCTCATGCCGCACGAGTTCCGCCACCCGCGCCACACGATGGTCACGCCTGACCTGGTAGCCGGCCTGCGCGCGCGCAATATTGGTGTAAACACCTGGACGACGAACATCCCCGCCGACATCAAACGCGTCGTCGCTTGCGGCGTAAACGGGGTCATCGGCGATTCGCCGAAGACGATTCGTGAAACGCTGGGACTGTAGGACGTGGAAAGTAGAAATTGCAACGGTATTCCATGGACAACGATCAAATGGACGACATAAATCCAGTTTTTATCCCTGGCTTGGAACTAAGCAGGATTTTCTATCAACAAGCTGTAAAACCCATCCTCGATAAGAACTTTTCTGAACTGAGCTATTCAGCGGCATTGATTGGAGGCGGGTCAGAAGTGCTGGGCTATGACACAGCATTATCGAGAGACCACAACCGGGGACCGAGGGTCACGTTGTTTTTGAGCGAAAGGGATTACCCGTTATTGAAAGACAGGATCACCCAAGTCCTTTCGGAAAACCTACCTTACATATTCATGGGGTATTCCATCAATTTCAGCCTTCCAGAACCAAACGGCGTCAGATGTCTTGCC
>CAIXPS010000346.1 GCA_903921365.1 uncultured bacterium
CCATATTCAGCGTGACCCCTGGGATGGTACAACATTTAGGAGATTTTATGGAACAGGATCCCACTATCTCTTGACCGGGTTGCCGGCCTCTCTATCGAATGATTATCGAGTTACGCGGGATACAAATGGTCTGTGGCAGGTTTTTATCGATAGCCAGCTCGTTGGGCAGGTCACAGACACAACATATACAAACGGAAGTTATTTGGCGTTAGCCTACCAAGGGGCCGGGGCGGGGTACGGAGCATGGATTGATGATATTTATTATGCTGATTATGACCATTTCGTCGCTGCGCCACCCGATTTTACGGCACCAACTCAGTCCCTTAATGGCGTGCAAATCCAAGCTTGCGCCAGTAGCTCTTTGTGTAATCAATCACATCCAGTCCAGTATCAATTTGACTGGGGAGACAACTCACTTAGTGAGTGGGGTTCAGCATGTTCCATTCACATCCCAACGGCGTTTGTTGAAACTCAGTTGCAAATGCGTGTCCGCGCCCGTTGTGCCGTGGATACGTCTAAAATCAGCCCTTGGTCAGGGACTCGCGCCCTTCGGGTAGTTCCGATGGGTATTCAGCAGGGGAGGGATATGAATCACCAGACCAATGCAGCGAGTGCGCTATACAGGGGCATTTTTGTAAAATCGGGTAATTACCGAACCTATGCAAACGACGCCGTTTTGCCGTGCCGTGGCCTGCCGATCCAGATCACGCGCTTCTATAACTCGATTGAGGACTATGACGGCCCGTTCAGTTATGGGTGGTGTTTCAATCAGACAATCCAACTGATGCGCGCCTTGTCGACGACCGGGCAGGAGACGGCTGTGATCCGCTGGCCCAGCGGAGTGCGAAAAGATTTTGCGCTGACCAATGGAGTCTATCAAGCACCCATCCGTTGCTATGACACCTTAGTCACCAATGCGACCGGATTTCTGCTCACGACCCGGCAGGGTTTGCAGCTTCAGTTCAACCCAGTTGCGTTGACCAACGGGGCCGGTTTCCTGCTCTGGCAACAGGATCGCAATTCTAATCGCGTGACCTATGGTCACGACCTGCAAAACCGCATCTCCACGGTCACCGCCGCCGACAACCGGACACTCACATACACCTACGGACCGAATAATCGTATTTCCCAGGTTCAGGATTGGGCCAATCGCACTTGGTTGTATAGCTACAGTGCTGCGGATGACCTGACCGGTGTAAAATACCCAGATGGCAGTTTTATCAGCTATGCTTATGATACGAATCACTTCATGCTGGCGGCTTACGACCAGCGGAGTAATCTCGTCTCATCACTTACCTATGACGATGGGACCAGCAAAGCAACGAACTACTCGGAGGGCGCGGCCATCAGTTACAGCCTTCAATATGATTCCGCCGGCAACATCACAACCGCAAAAGATGTACAGAACCGTTCATGGAGTTATGCATACAATGACTTCGGCAACCAGCAGAACATTGTCAATCCGAAGCAATATTCTACCCAGTTAAGTTGGACGCCGAATCAGGAGATCAGTTCGACTGTCGACGCGCGCTCTAATTCGCAATTTTACACCTATGATTCGCGCGGAAACGTTACTTCGATCACAAATGCGCTCGGCTTTGGTACCCGGTTTACTTACGAAACGAATTTTAATCAGGTGACGAGCATTACCGATCCACTGAGTGGTGTGATCACGAATGCCTACGATACGCACGGAAATCTTGTTTGGACGCGGGATGCCCGAGGTTTTGTGCGCCAGTTCGGCTACGACGGCAATGGTAACATGACCAGTGCCACAGACGCGCGCA
>CAIXPS010000347.1 GCA_903921365.1 uncultured bacterium
CTCCAGCGTGGCGAGCGGTTCGATGAACAGCGTCAACCCGCTGGCGCTTTGATCGTGGATCAGCCCTGGGATGCGCCCCTTGAAGTCAGACTTGACCGGGATCACATAGCGCCCGCCGCGTTGCGTGACCAGCGCATCCTGCAGGTACGAGGATGCATTGCTATCTGTCACGATGCGTTGCAGTTTCGACAACAGCCGGTCGTGCACCACACGCACATTGCGACGGATGCCGCCAAGCGCGGGCGAAGCCGAATCGCGCACTTCGCCCTTGTCATCGATGCAACGGGCGATCTCGTTGACCAGCCCTGCGCAGGGTTCGATGCGGGCCGTGATCGCGCTTAAGTCAGGATATAGACCCGCCATGCGCGATATCGCGCGTTGAACGTTGCGCGCGCTGACCAGCGTATCGCAAACGTCGAGCAATTCCTGCGGCTCCAGCATCCCGCCGCGCGCGGCGTGTGCGACGATGTTACGAACGTCGTGAGCGCTGCCGATTGACAGGCTGTCGTTCGCGTTGAGCGCTGCGCGCGCCTGCGCGGTTTCGGCCAGGCGGCGCCGCACTTCCGCTGGTTCGGTCGACGGCGCCAGGTTCACTGCGAGATCAGCGCTCACAGCGAAGCTGCAATAGGATGCCAGCCGTTCGAGTATCTTTGGTAGTTCAAGCGTTTTAAGATGCTTCGGATTCACACAGCCTATTTTAACCCCACTTGAAAGTCTTAATTGCTTTGACGGCAAGTATACTCAAACCATTGACAAAGATTACGCACTAAGCTAGAGTATGGGAAGATATGTTTGAAAACTATAGCGATGAGCCAATCTACAATGTCAAAGCGGTGGTCGGGCAATCCGGCGTTACCGCGTCAACGTTACGCGCGTGGGAGCGACGCTATGGGGCGCCGACACCGCCGCGCAACACCAATGGTTATCGCCTGTATTCGGCGCGGGATATTGCTGTCACTCGCTGGCTGAAGGCGCAGGTCGACGCCGGGATGAGCATCAGCCAGGCTGTTAACCTGATGCAGATCGAGACGCATGCGGCGACAGTCATCGAGAGGGTTGACCCGGCAAAGAAGATGCCCGCGGCGCCGGGCCAGGGCGGCGAAGGTGTGCGGCATGTTCAGCAGTTGCACGACGAACTGGTGGCGTGCGCCTTGAGTTATGACGAGTCGGGCGCGGAGAAAATCCTGAGTGAAGCGTTCAGCCTGTTCGCGGTTGAGGATGTGTGTCTGCAATTACTGCAGCCGGTGCTTGTGACCATGGGTGAGAGATGGCATCGTGGAGAAACCAGCATCAGCGCAGAGCACTTCATCACCAATATAATCCGGCGTAAGCTGCTGTCGCTCATCAGCGCCTGCCCGCCGCCAAATCGCAGTGAGCGCATTATCATCGGCTGCGCCCCTGAGGAATTCCACGAGATCGGCATTTTGCTTTTAGCATTGTTTCTGCGGCGGCGTGGTCTGAATATTGTGTATCTTGGACAAAATGTCGCCTCGGCGCGGCTTGAGGAGACGCTGGCAATGGTGCGCCCGGCGATGGTGATTCTGTCGGCGACGACTATTCAGTCGGCGGCGCACCTGCTCGAGACCGTCGAGTTACTGGTATTGCACAAAGCCCATACGGTGACGATCGCTTATGGCGGTCTGGTTTTCCAATACATGGAACGGATGCGGGCGCATATCCCGGCGGTCTATCTGGGGGATGACCTGATCAAAGGCATTGAACGCACTATCGAGATACTCGATGATCCCGCAGCCGCCCCTGTTGTGTGTGAACCCGTGCCGGCGACGGTGAAATCAGCGGCCGACATCTATGACAAGCGCCAGGCGGAAATCGTTCTGCGGGCGACGCACGAAATGCTGACGGAGATTCCCGGTCAAAGCGCCCCGCTCCACCACCACATCTTTGAACACAATCGCCAACTGGCCATGGCGCTTGGAACGGCGTTGCGTTTTGGCGATCCGCAATTATTAACCCAGCTTGTGCTGGATGGCTGGTCAGAACCAAGCCTGCTGGAGGCGATTCCGAATACACGCGAAGAGCATGATCTGGCGGGCTACATCACTCACTTTCGCAACGCAATACAGCAGATTGTGCCGGATTCGGCTAACAGAATCATACAGTCCTATCTGGACGCTAGCGGTGGGGGTGTGGCTGTGTAGACGGGCCAACCCTGCATTGACATTGCGCAAAGATTGTACATTCTCTAACTGCCGCCTCATGCCTCTCTTATGTAGTGTGTCATAATGAAGTATAGAGTTTAATGATGAACAACTGGAGACGACATGATACTCATAACAGGTGGTAATGGGTACGTTGCCACGCACATAATAAGACAGCTAGCCGTAAAGAACGAACAGGTGCGCGCGCTGGTGCGCAATGAAGCGCAATTTGAAAAAGTGCGCCGGCTGGGAGCAATCCCGCTAAAAGGCGATGTAACCGATATCGCGTCACTGCGGATTGCGCTGGCCGGTGTGGATCAGGTGATTCATTTAGCGGCGGTGAATCGGAATCGCGGCGCAAGCACTATGCAGGCTATTAATGCGCAGGGCACGATCAACCTGGTGGATGCTGCCAAAGAAGCAGGGGTTAAACAGATTGTCAACGTCGTTGGCCTTGGCGCCGACGCAAAAAAGCCTTATCCGCTTGCGCAGACGCAGGGGGTGGGCGTGGATTACCTGATACGCAGCGGCGTGCCCTACACTGTGCTGGAGGCTTCTGTGATCTTTGGCCAGGGAGATGAGTTTATCAACACACTTGCCGGTCTGGCGCGCATCCCGCCCGTCATGATTGTCCCTGGCGACGGCAAGTCAAAGTTCCAGCCCATCGCGGTGCAGGATGTGGCGACGTGCACGATCCGATCCCTTGGGAATCCTGCGGCGCTCAACAAGCGTTTACAGATTTGCGGCGCTGAAGTGTTGACGCTGGAAAACATCATTGATGCCATCCTGGCAGAACTCAAGCTCAAGCGTCTGAAAGTCCATATGCCGGTGGGAATTCTGAAAGTCGCCGTGTTGGTGATGGACAAGACTCTCCCCAAGCCGCCGATTACGCCAAGTCTGCTGGCTCAATTGGGTGTGGACAATGTCGCGACCACCGCGACGGCGAACACCACAGAGTCTGTGTTTGGGGTAAAGGCACAAAACCTGAGGAATGGCATAAGTTATGTGCGCGATATGACACTGGGCACTTTAATTAAGCGGAGTTTTGGCGCCGCAAGTTATCGTTAGGCACTTGTGCGTTGCTGAATTTCTGGTACAATGTGCTCAGTCGTGCGGACTTTTTCGGGGCAACGCATAACTGACAGGGGAATAAGTATTTAAGTGGAGATGTTTGACCAGTCCTTTGTCGTGAGTGCGCCATTGGAAAAAGTGTGGGCGTTTCATAGTGATCCAGTTGGGTTGACACAGATTACGCCAAGAATGATATGTGTTAAAATTCTGTCGTGTGATTATCCGGTCAGAACTGGTAGCAAGATTGTAATGCGTATGCATGTTGGACCGGTGTCAGCACAATGGAATTCTTTAATTGTGGGGTGTATGGAATTTGAACGATTCACCGATGAACAGATCAAAAGTGAAGGACCGTTTAAAGTCTGGAACCACACGCATAGTTTTGCTGAAGTTGAGAATGGCACGCGCGTCACTGATCACGTTGAGTACGAAATGCCTTTTGGCATATTCGGGAAAGTTGCTCACGCGCTCGGCGGCCGCTACCTGATAATGGAAATGTTCCGCGCTCGCATGCGCGCCACCAAGGCTTGCCTTGAGGGCCGCGACCGGCAGAGGTCCGGGATCAGCCTGGCCTGATCGTATCTCTGCAGGGGCAAGCGTGTTTTAAACTTGCTAGTCAACGACTCTTTCTGTCGGTGTGTCTGGGTTGTTAGATTCGGGTGTGTTGTATTGTGACATGTTAGAGTCTGTACTAGACCGGAGCTTGATGGTCCCCCCCCCCACCCATCGAGCTCCGGTATTTAGCGCATTGGACGAGGGCAAACGACAGTTTGCCCTCTTTTTTTATGCCGAGATGATGAAGACACGCGGCGGGCGCATGATAACGCCTGTCGGGACGATGGGGCGTTACGCGATGCGCGGGAGTGCGGCGTATAGCGCGAGCAAGTGGGGTAGATGAAATAAACTGCTCTCAAGCGTGATAGCTTGAGAGCAGTTTGTAGATATGTCGATCCTGGCCGCGTCGATCAGCGGGTGAGACCACCACTGACTGCTGCGGCGCCGATGCCGATCACTGCGAAGATACCGACAATGATCGCGGTAATGATTGCAATAACCACCCAGGCGATGATGGCGGTGATAATGGCCTTGGTGTTATCAAAACCGTTTGCCTCACGCACGCCGATGACGTTGGCAACTGCCTGCAGGATGCCACCGATAACCCCGAGGAACGGGATGATGCCAATAATTCGGAATACCGCCGTGTAACCAGTTACGCGCAGCATCTGTGCGGTTGTGGCTTCGCCTTTATAAACCGTTTTGGCGACAAAAGCGAGCACCCACGAACCCAACGCCCACGAGATGAGTTGTGTGACCACAGTGATGATAAGCTGAAAGACGAGGTTCCCGTTGAAAATCCCGCTGATCAGACCGACCAGCACCGCCACGACCACGACAATGACTGCTGCGGGCTGCGTTGCGGCGGCGTCACTTGCTACTTCCTTATAAATAGGCGCCTTGAACGTCACGATACCTGGAAGACGACTGACAATTGCCTGCTGCATGACTACTCCTGTTACTGTCGAATGAATTGGATTACCAACAACTGGGATTGTAACTGAAATAGAGATTTCAGTCGCTGTTTTACTAAAACCTTTGTGCGCAGATGGTCAATGCGTCATAAGCCGCGGATTAGCAACCAGGCTGACACAGCCAACCCTGCGATGATGACAAAAACACGCACGTAGTTCTGGTTGATGCGCTTGGCAAAACGCGCTCCAAAGTAGCCGCCGATGACTGCGCCAACGGCCATCAGCAATGCCAGCGGCCAATCCACCTGGCCACGGATGATGAAGTAGACCAGTGCAACGCCGTTGATGATGGCTGCGAGCACAGTCTTTACCGCGTTCATGCGGTGGATGTTGTGCAGTCCCATGATGCTCAGCGACGCCAGCATCAGTATGCCGATGCCCGCGCCAAAGTAACCGCCGTAGGTGGCGACGAGGAACTGAAACAGCACACCCCACACACTCCCGGCCCACGTCACCGGTTTCTCAATGGATTGGGGGTTGGTCAACCGGTTCATCAGATTTTTACCGGCGAATAGCAGTGTGGCAAACAAGACAAGAAACGGAACGATCTTGCCGAATATCTCGGGCGCGGCGATCAATGCGACTGCACCCACCAGGCCGCCCAGCGCGCTGGGGATTGCGAGTGATATCAGCAGCTTGCGTTGCGATGGCAACTCGGAGCGGTACGCGATGGCGCTGCTGATGGAGCCGGGCAGCAACGCGGCAGTATTGCTGGCGTTAGCCATCACGGCTGGCACGCCAAATGCGATGAGCGACGGAAAGGTGATCAGGCTGCCGCCGCCCGCCATGGAATTGATACCGCCGCCAAGAATGGCGGCGACAAATAAAACGATTAGTCCAGGTATGTTGTTTGTCATGAGGGATTGGAGATTAGGGATTGGAGATTAGAGATTGGAGATTGGAGACGGTGCGAATCTCCAATCTCTAATCTCATCCTACTCATCCTAGATGGTAAATTGACCGCTTTTATAGAATGTGACCCCATCGGCGCTGATCTGGCCGTCCTGCATGCCGGCGATCATGTCCCAGTGGATAGCGCTCTTATTCTTCGCTCCCGTGTCGGGATAGCCGCTGCCCACCGCGAGGTGAATAGTGCCGCCGATCTTTTCGTCGAACAGGATATCGCGCGAGAATTTTGTGATGCCGTAGTTCGTGCCGATGGCGAACTCGCCCAGCGCGCGGGCGCCGGCGTCGGTGTCGAGCACCTTGTTTAGAAACTCCTCGTTCTTATCGGCGGTTGCCTTTACAACGCGACCTTGCTCAAACCACAACTGCACACCGCTGACCTCGCGCCCGTTGTAGATGGCGGGATAGGAGTAACGGATCCAGCCGTTCACCGAGTCCTCGACCGGCCCGGTGAATATCTCGCCGTCCGGGAAATTGCGTTTGCCCTGCGAGTTCAGAAACACACGGTCAGCGATGCTCATGGTCAGATCGACGTTCGCGCCTTCCACACGCACCTGGCGCTTGCCTTTCAGGAAATCCACATAGCGCTGCTGTTCCCGCCCCTTGGCCTGCCAACTGGCCACTGGATCGGGATCATTGAGCAGGCAGGCCGCGAAGACGAACTCGGTGTAGTCCGCCAGGCTCATCTCGGCATCCATGGCGTGGCCGTTGGTGGGGAAGCGCGTGACGCACCAGTTGTACTTGCCCTCTGCAGACAGCTCCATGCGCTTGTTCAGGATGGGGCGTTGCGCCATCTGCTGGCGCACGACCGCGTCCGGGTCAACATTTGACAGGCGACGCGTGTTGGCGTCGGCGCTGATACGAATGTAAGCGTCAAACTGTTCGACCGAGATGCGGTCAACAGGCGAAACGAAGTCGAGTTGTGCGCCCGTGGCATACTTGTAGAACACCTCGGCAGCGCCCGGGACATCGGCGCGCAGAAAGGCGTTGCCGCCGGCCTTCAATATCTCCCCATAGAGGGATAGCAAGAGTGGTTGGGCTTCGAAGCTTGTGCTCCAGACATAGACGGTCTGTCCGGGTTTGACTTCAATGGAATAGTTGACGATGACCTGCGCCATCTTATCGAAACGCGCATCAAACATGATTGAGTGTTAACCTCACAAATGATCTTCGGGCTATTGTAAAGGACACAAGCTGCAAACACGCTTGCCAGTTCGGGATGTGCGTCATACACTGGCGGTATCAGTGAGGAGAAGATGACAACAGAAAAAATAATCTTGCGCGACCTGGGTAATGGCTTGATCCTGCGACACGGAATAGCAGAGGACGCCGAGGAAATTGCCGCGTTTAATGCTTACGTTTTCCGCAACACGGATACACAGAAGCCGTTTGAACGCGCCGCGGCCTGGACGCGCGATCTGGCGACAAATCACCACGTCGTTCGCCCCTCGGATTTCACCGTTGTGGAGGATACGAACACGCATAAGATCGTGTCATCATTTGTATGGATTTCGCAACACTGGAGCTACTACGGGATCGAATTCGGGGTGGGCAGACCTGAACTGGTGGGCACGCACCCGGACTATCGGGGCCGAGGACTTGTGCGGGCGCAGTTCGAAGTAGCGCATGAGTGGAGCGCGCAGCGGGGCGAGTTGATGCAGGTAATCACGGGTATCCCGCACTTCTACCGGCAGTTTGGCTATGAGATGACGATGCAACTTGGCGCTGGCCGCGCCGGCTATAAGCCCCAACTGCCGAAGCTGAAGAAGGATCAGGAAGAGCCATACCGGCTGCGCCGCGCCACGCAGGACGATCTGGCATTGATCATGGGGTTGTACGCGCGGCGCTCGAAGCGCTACCTGGTGGATTGCGCACGGGATGAAAAGGTATGGCGTTACGAACTGGATCGCAAGAGCGACCAGAATATGACGCGCTACGAGTTTCGCATCATCGAAACGCCGCAGGGCGCGCCTGTCGGGGTGCTGGCGCATCATGGCTGGTTATGGGGTCAATCCATAGCCGGGTTGCTATATGAACTCATCCCTGATTTATCGTGGGTGGATGTCACGCCGACTGTCCTCCGTTATCTGTGGGCCACGGCCGAATCCTATCAGGAGCGTGATAAGAAGGAGCCGGTGAGTCAGTTCGTTTTTGAACTCGGCGAAGATCATCCGGTGTACTCTGCGATGGCTGATCATCTACCGCACAAACTCAACGGTTATGCATGGTACATCCGGGTCCCCGACCTGGCCGCGTTTCTGCGCCAGATCGCGCCGGCGCTCGAACGCAACCTGGCGCAGTCGGTTATCTGTGGGCACACGGGCGAGTTGAGATTGAACTTTTACCGCCGCGGTGTGCGTCTGGCATTCGACCATGGACGTATTACCGATGTGGCAGAGTGGCAACCGACGCCTGACGTTGGCGGTGACGCGGCATTCCCTGGACAAACGTTCCTGCAGCTGTTGTTCGGGTGGCGATCACTAGAGCAGTTGCGCCACGAGTTCCCGGATTGCTGGGTGGATGGGAATACCTGCCGGGCGTTGTTGTGCGCGTTATTCCCGCAGCACGATTCGGACGTGTGGCCGGTGTCGTAAGGTCGCTTTGACAAAACAGAACGAATGTTCTATTATTGTGGCAGAGCGATTGCGCCTATGGCTGAGTGAATCCAACAGGAGTAATTTTCACATGGTTACGAATATCTCGCATCTTGTGTTTAGTGTTCGCCCAAGCAACCTCGCCTTTTACAAGGAGTTGATGATTTTTCTGGGCTGGAAAACGATCTATAGCGATGACAACATGCTTGGCGTTAACAGCACAGAGAGCGCCAGCTTGTGGTTCGCCCCGCAACTGAAAGAGGCAAGCAATGATTATGATGGGCCCGGTTTGAACCATATTGGCATCGGGGCGCCTTCGGCGGCAGATGTCGATGCGGTGGTTGCGTGGCTCAAAGAGCGCGGCATCCCCGCCCTTTTCGAAACGCCGCGCCATCGCCCCGATTTCGCGCGCAGCGAGAAAGACACCTACTACCAGGTGATGTTCGAGTCGCCGGATCGGATTCTGTGGGAAGTGGTTTATATCGGCGCCAAGTAGTTCATGCTTCAAGTTAATAACGTTTCAAAAACATACGGCATCCAGACCATCCTCGAAGGGGTGTCGTTTATCGTCAATCGCGCTGACAGAGTGGGGTTGGTTGGCCCGAACGGGTGCGGCAAAACCACGTTGCTGCGCATCATCACCGGTTTTGAACGACCGGATTCGGGGCGCGTGAACCTGGAGCAGGGCGCGACGATTGGTTATTTGGCGCAAGGGCTCGAATCATCCTTTGGCGCCACCCTTGGCGAGGTCATGCGCTCAGGGATCGCCGGATGGCGGGCTGCGCAGGAATTGGTGGAAACTTTAGCAGATCAATTGTCTGTCGAGTCGCCATCACCTGACATTCTGGCAGCCTACGGCGAGGCATTTGAGCGCTTCGAGGCGCTGGGCGGTTATGCCGTCGAGCCCCGCAGCGAGTCGATCCTCGCGGGACTTGAGTTGCACGATATAGCGGCGGATACGCCGGTGCAACGCCTCAGCGGCGGTCAGCGCACCCGGTTGGGGCTGGCGCGGTTGCTGGTGGCTGAACCCAACCTGCTGTTGCTTGACGAACCCACCAACCACCTCGACATCCAGGCGCTTGAGTGGCTGGAAGATTTTCTCGCGGATTATCGCGGCGCCGCGCTCGTCGTTTCACACGACCGGACATTCTTGAACAATACCGTCACGCGCATTCTGGCACTGAACGCCAAAACTCACCACATCGAAGAGTATGCAGGCGACTACAGCGACTTCGAAATGGCGAAAGCGCTTGAGCGCGATAAGCAATGGATGGTGTGGAAGGATCAGCAGGATGAACTGGCGCGCTTGACGACGGCGGCGCGATACATGCGCGGCATCGCGCAGTTCCGCAAAGGGGGCAAGGCCGACAGCGGCGACAAGTTCGCCGGCGGCAAGCACGGCTTTTTCGCCGGCAGAAGTGTCGCTACAGTCCGTAAGGCCAAGCACATCGAGTCGCGAATCGAAAAACTAATGACGGAAGACAGGGTCGATAAGCCAAAGGGCACATGGCAGATGAAGCTCGATTTTGGCGAGATGACGCGCGGCGGCCAGATCGTCGTAGCACTTGAGGAGGCTGGTCATTCCTTTGGCGACAACGTCCTGTTCCGGCACGTCAATCTGGTGCTTCGGCACGGCGATCGCGTGGCGTTGATTGGCCCGAACGGGACTGGCAAGACGACGCTGTTGCGCGCCATCGTGGGTGAGTTGGCATTGAGCGAGGGAAGCGCCCGAATCGGGTCGAGTGTGCGGATCGGCTATATGCCGCAGGAGCATGAAACGCTTGATCCGCAGGCCACACCGCTCAGCACGGTACAGTCGCTAGCGCCACTGGCCGATACCGAGGCGCGCAACTTCCTGCACTACTTCCTTTTCGAGGGTGACGAGGTGTTTACACCGGTCAAACAGCTCAGCTATGGCGAGCGCGCCCGGTTGATCCTGGCAAAGCTGGTAGTGAGCGGGGTGAACTGCCTGGTGCTTGATGAGCCGGTGAACCACCTGGACATCCCATCGCGCGAACGCTTTGAGGCTGCGCTGGATGCCTTCCCCGGCACTGTGCTGGTGGCTGTGCACGACCGCGCATTTATCTCGCGCTTCGCGTCAGCCTTATGGGTCGTGGAGGATGGGACTATCCGGCTGCGGTTGCCTGCCACGAGTGTTGAATAAACCGGCTACTGTGAATGATGTCGCCGTTTTCGAGGACGAGCAGCGCGGCAAGATTTTCTCGATCCTCGATCCATGCCAGGCCGTCCCGGCTGCCAAGGATGAATGCCGTTTTTGCCGCCACCTCGGCCTCGCGCGCAGTCGGGGCGACGACGGTTGCCGTCATCACGTCGGTTGCGGCGGGCAGACTGGTGCGCGGGTCGATGATGTGATGCTGCGCCTTGCCATCCCGAAACCAATGGCGGTAGTCGCGCCCCGATGTGGCGACGCCGCCGTTCGCGAGCATAAGCACGTCGATATTCTCGTCTGGTTGCAAAGGGGATGCCACGCCGACAGGGAACCGTTCGCTTGTTTCGTCATGCGAGCAGATTGCGATATCGCCGCCGGCATCCACTAGCGCGGGGCCGAAATCGGCCAGGCGGAGGGCGGCTTCGTCAGCAGCCCATCCCTTGGCGACACCGCCCAGGTCCATGCGCACGCCGAGCGGCAGCCTGACAGCGCGGCGGGCTGCGTCCACCCCGATGTCGCGCCAGTCAGCGGTGACGGATCGCCCCAGGCTGATCGTCGCGAAGGAGGTCTGGATCAATTCGAAACTGCGGTCATAACCAGCGGCCTCAAGCGCCTGCAACATCGTGGGGTTGACCAGTCCATCACTTTGCTCAGCGGCTGCCAAACCGAGTTGCAGCACATCCCAGAGCGTCTGACTCACTGATATCCATTGACCGGCGGCGGCGTTGACGCGGCTCAACTCGCTGTCCTGGCGGAAACGGCTGAGGATTTGTTCCCATGTCTCAAACCAGATAGGAACCTGATTGAGCGCCTGTTGCACTTCCTGTGCCTGTTGCACTTCCTGTGCCTGCTGCGCCTCCGGCGACGCGCTGGCAACAACGGCCATCATCTGACAACCCATGGCGCGAAAATCGATGCGTTGCATTTCGTTATCTCGACGAGCGCGAACGGGTCAACGGGCGGGGCGCTGGGTTTGTATTACGCGCGGGCTGTTGAATTGTTGGCGCAGGAGGCTGCACGGTCGGCAACACTTGTTGTGCTTGTGACTTCACACTTGGTGGCGCGGCTGCCGCGGTCGTGGCTAGTGGAGTCGTTCCGATCAGCGGAACGAGCGTGGGCAATGGCTTTGGCGATGCCGCCACAGTGTATGAGTTGCTGGGAACCGCGGCCACGGTTGTCACGGATGACGCGGCGGCATCGCTCGCAGCATCCCTGTTTGCAAAGATCGCCCAACCGGTGAGTGCAGCCGCGATGCTGGCGGTGGTAATCAGGATCGTTACGGCAGGGCTATACGCTGATTTCTTGTTTGGTGTGTTCATTTTTAGTCATCTCCGCCGGACTCGTGCCCGTTCTGTGATTGGCCTGTGCCAGTGCTTGCCGCGCCATTTTGGAGAATAGCGCCCGTCTTGGCATCAATGTACAGCGTGCCCTTGTCGAGCACTACTTCATAGGTCGGTGCGCCCTGAAAGTTCACCAGGTCGGGAATTCGCAACACGATTGCACCCTGGACGGCATTCAACGCAATGGTTTGCGCCTGCAAGGAGGTAATTGTGTTTGCGGCGGTTTGCGAGACTGTGGGCGCCTGAGCCTGTTTCAGTTGTTCTTTCAGGAGCGTGATCTCAGCATTGGCTTGCTTGATCTGCGAATTGGCCTGGTTAACGAGCTGAATGTATTGCGCTTCGCGCTGCGAGGTCATTTCGCCATTTGAGACCGTTGTGACTCCGTTCGCGTACGTGACCACGGGTTGTACTGTCGAATTCAGCGAAGCTGAGACCTGGTTTGCCATAACTGCTGCTCCGCCGCCGACCATCAACATGAAGGAGGTGATTCCTGCGGAGAGTATGAGTGCTGTTTTCTGGTTCATGATTTACCTTTTGTGTTACTGTGATTATTGGTTTCTATCTCTAAAACAATCTGCATGTGTAACGAGCATCTTTATAGCGCCCGTAAGTTGGGATTTGGTATGAAAACGCGCCTGGTCACTTTACGCCTAAGCGCGCGACAAAGATGCGGTAGATCGTCATGAAGACGGTGCTGGCTGCCGCGAGCAGGTACATGAGCTGCACCGGCAGGGCGCTGCTGTCCGTGCCGCTGAAGATGCCGTGCGCCAGGGCCATGATGAACATCGCGAAGCTGGCAAAGTGGATCAAGCGCCACGTCTTCTGGGTGATCTGACGACGAACGTAGAAACTCAAACCAACCACGGCCAGAAGGTAGATGCCCACCTGCCCGATGCCGACCCAAAACGGTTTGTAAGACGCGCCGCTGAATGGCACTAACACCTGCCCGAGCGTGTACCCGATGTACTGGTCACCCAGCAGAATCAGACCGTGAAAGATGGCAAAACCGAGTGCCAGCAGGCTGGTGTGCTGGTGCAGACTGAAGGCAGTCGGCCCGCCCGGCCATGCGCGCGCCAGCTTGTTAGTGATCATCAGGCCAAGCAACGTCGAAATCCAAAGCAGGGCGAATGCGACCAGGGCGGATGCGCGCGACAGGTACCAGTACGCCTTTGGCTCCGCGCCGAGTAGCGACTGCACCATTTGCGGCAGAACAGCCGGGGCGATGACGCTTGCGAGCACTGCGCCTGCGACGGCAGCGCCCAAACCGGCGATCAGCATGCCCGGGGTGACTGCAGATGGATATTCATCCGTCGAATTTACAACTGGCTTTTTATCGTTAATTGCTTTTGACATCATGGCTATTGTCGCTTGTATGTCCACGGGCTGAACCTACTGGTTCAGCCCGTGGACATACCGTAGAACTATTTTCTCGTTTACCGGGAAGAGCGTGTGGTCGTGACCGCGCGGGGCGCTGCGCTCACGGCGATGGTCGCCTGCTTCACTGTCGTCGCCTTTGTGATCGTTGACACTTGCGCAACTTGCGCGACTTGCGTGGTTGTGCCCGCCGACACCAGCGGTTCAATCGTCGGCAGCGCCTGGGCGACGGTAGTCGCGACAGTGGTCGTCGCAGCGGGGGCGGCTACAGCGGTATTGGCTGCTGTCGTGCTGACGTAATCTTTGGCGGCGAGAACACCCCAACCGGTCATCGTGGCTGCAAACGCGGTCAAGGTGATGAGCAGGTTGATCGGAAGCATGTTGTTGCGACGAGCGGGTCGCGCGGATTTGCTGTTCGCAGTGACGTTTACTTTGCCGTTCTTCGTAGTATTGATTGTGTTCATTTTATTTCTCTCTTTTGTGCTTTTGATCAGAACTAAGCTGATCGGATAATTTCGTTTCGAACTTACGCACTACTTATATCGCGCCAACGTAGGGAAATGGTATGAGCGACGCAAAGGCACTGTTAAGATAACGTGGAATCTGGTTCCTACCGCTTTCTTACAATTTGCGACCATAATCAGGGGCATGCATGTACTCATCATTGAGGACGACCCGCGCCTGGCTAAACTGATGGCGCGGGTGTTGGAAAAAGAACACTTCACGGTTGATCTTGCGCATGATGGCATTACCGGCCTCGAATTTGCGCTGACCGGCACATATGATGTCGCGGTTGTGGACTGGATGCTTCCGGGCAAGGATGGCCCCTCGATCTGCAGGGCGGTGCGCCAGGCGAAAGTCCGGTTGCCCTTATTAATGTTAACCGCGCGCGACCAGGTGGAAGACCGCGTCGCCGGCCTGAACAGCGGCGCGGATGACTACCTCGTCAAACCATTCGCGATCGAGGAATTGCTGGCGCGCCTGCATGCGCTCAGCCGGCGCTTCGATGTGACTTCGCCGGAAGCCTCAACCCTCATCGCCAACGATCTGACGCTCGATCTGAGCGCGCATACGGCGACGCGCGGCGGCGCCCCGCTGGGATTGACGGTCACGGAGTGGAATCTGCTGGAATACCTGATGCGCAATCGCGGACAGATCCTGACACGCGAGCAGATATTTAATCGCGTGTGGGCATTCGATAGCGATGCGCAGATGAAGATGGTGGACATCTACGTTTCCTATTTGCGCAAGAAGCTAAAGACAAGCGCCGACCTGCCCGACCCGATTGAAACGGTGCGGGGGATTGGCTACCGGTTGGATTGATGAAAGAGTTGACGTTTACCTCGTTGCGGGCGCGCCTTACCGCGTTGTATTTTGCGGCAATGGCCGGGCTGCTGGTCGTCCTGGGCGTCATCACGTATGCGTCCATCAGCCTGTACTTTCAATCCACGACCGACCTGGCGCTGCGCCAGAAGATGGCCACTGAACTGCAATATCTTGGCGTCGCCTTGCCCTCCGATCTGCAACTGGCTAATCAGGAGTGGACCAGCCGGCGCGGCGCGCCTCAACCGGCCCCACAGACGCATTCTGACGACAATCATGGCAGTGAAGACGATGGGCGCGTCAAACCGCCTGTAAACGGTTCCCGCGTGTCGCCGCTGCTGGCCCCCGAAACATTCGATGGCGACTTGTCTGCGATCTTCGTCGTGCCGCTTGATGCTCAGGGGTTGCACATCATCTCGGGCACAAACCTCGTGCCGGCTTCATTCACACCCGACGCACAGGCGATTCAGGCAGCGCAGTTGAGCGGTTCCGACCTGCGCACCGTGCAACTCGATGGCGGCGTTCGCGTCAGGTTGTACACGTATCATCTCCCGTCAAACCCTTCCGTTGTTGCGACGCTGCAACTGGGGCGTGTGCTGACCGATCAGGAACTGGTGCTCAGGCAGTTGCTGACCGGGTTGCTTGTGGTTGGCATCGGGCTGGTGATCGTGGCGACGCTTTGCAGCTGGCTGCTGGCCGGGCGGTCGTTGTTGCCCGCGCACCAGGCCTGGGAACGCCAGCGTCTGTTTGTGGCAAACGCGAGTCATGAGCTGCGCACCCCGCTGTCGATTATTCAGCTCAGCGCGGAAGTGTCGGCGCGCGACGACACCTCGGAAGATGAGCGCCGTGAACTGGCCGGTGACATCCTGCGCGAGACCCAGTACATGACGCGACTTGTGGCCGATCTTTTGCTGCTGTCGCGGCTGGATGTGGGACAGATCAAGCTGGAAATGACGGCGGTGCCGCTGAATGACCTTCTGGAGGAAGCACAACGCGACATGGCGCGACTGGCCGACGAACACGGCGTGAGCCTGACGGTTGAGGACAGCCAGGGCGTGGTCAACGCGGATCGGATGCGCCTGCGCCAGGTGCTGCTCATTCTCATCGATAACGCGCTGAGGCATACGGCGGCGTATGGCGCGGCGCATGGCGAAAGTGGGCGGGTGACGCTGAAATCGGCCACACATGGGAGAGGTGTGACGATCACGGTGAAAGACACGGGCAGCGGCATCGCCCCGGAACACCTGTCGCGCATCTTCGACCGGTTCTACCAGTCCGATGAGGCGCACAGCAAGAAAGGCAGCGCCGGGCTGGGGCTGTCGATCGCGAAATCGCTGATAGAAGCGATGCACGGCCACATTAGCATCAGCAGTGAAGTGGGCAAGGGGACGCTGGTGACTCTTCAGATGTCTGACTTCTCCGAAAAGTCAGACATCTGAAGTCAAAGCATATGCTATAATCATAGAGCTTGCCCCAATGGCGCAGTGGATAGCGCGTTTGGTTGCGGACCAAAAGGTCGGGAGTTCGAATCTCTCTTGGGGCACCTGGCGAAAAAAGGCAAAAGGCACATTACATGCCTTTTGCCTTTTTTATTTCTATGGCATACCAGATCGAAGTCACTCATCTCTCCAAGCATTACCAGGTACACGAAAAAGAGCCAGGGCTGATGGGCAGCCTGCGCTCTTTTGTCGCGCGCAAATACCGCGCTGTCAAAGCCGTTGACGATGTTTCCTTTAACATCGGGCAAGGCGAAATGGTCGGTTTCCTCGGCCCGAATGGCGCGGGCAAGACGACGACGCTGAAGGTGCTTGCGGGGTTGTTATACCCCACCTCTGGAAAGGCGACTGTTCTCGGTTTCACCCCCAACAAGCGCGAAAATGCCTACTTGAAGCAGTTCACGCTAGTGATGGGACAGAAGCAGCAATTGATGTGGGATTTGCCGGCGCAGGAGACTTTCCTGGTCAATCAGGCGATCTACGAAATTCCGCGCGCGCAGTACGATGCAACGATTAAGGAACTTGACGACCTGCTCGAGCTGGGGCCGATCATGAAGAAACAGGTGCGCAAGTTGTCGCTGGGCGAACGCATGAAGTGCGAGCTTGCCGCGGCACTGCTGCACCGGCCGAGGGTGTTGTTTCTCGACGAGCCGACCATCGGGCTCGATGTGACGATGCAGGCGCGCATCCGCGAGTTTATCGCCGAGTACAACCGGCGTTATGGCGCCACGGTGATGCTCACCAGCCACTACATGGCGGATGTCACTGCGCTGTGCGACCGCATCATCGTCATTGATAAAGGGCGCCTTTTCTATGACGGCAACTTCCGCGCATTGATCGAGCGCGTTGCTCCCTATAAGATCATTAAACTGCAACTGGCACAGCCGACCACCGCCGAGGCGCTGGCGCAGTTTGGCCAGGTAGAGTCGTGCAACGGCCTGACGGCTGTGCTGCATGTGCCGCGCGCCACCGCCACCGAGTCCGCCGCGCGACTGCTCTCGCAGGTGAAGGTTGAAGATGTCACGTTTGAGGAACCGCCGGTCGAGGACATTATTCGCGAGGTGTTCGCGGGGATTGGCAAAGACGAGGCGCGAGGCGCGAGGTGAGGGATTGGAGATTGGAGATTAGGGATTGATGATCGCTGATAGTGAGTGGAGATGATGGGGTGGGCAGAAAGTATTTAGCGCTGTTTCGGTCGGCGTGGATGTTGTCGCTGGAATACCGCGCTGAGGGCGTGGTGTGGATGATGACCAATCTGATGTCGATCATCATGCTGGTCGTATGGTTAAGCATCAGCCACGGCGGGCCGGTTGGCGGTTTCTCGAGCGGCGATTTCGTCGCTTACTACATGGTTGGCTTAATTGTGCGCCAGGTAACCGGCGTCTGGGCGTCATGGGGATTGAGTGATGACATCCGCGAGGGCGCGCTGTCACCGCAGTTGGTGCGACCGATACACCCGATTCACCGGCACGTCGCGGCAAACTGGGCCGAGCATGTGATGCGCCTGACGATGTTGCTCCCAATCGTCGCTGTTGTCCTTATTATCACGCCTGACGCCCGCCTGTATCTCACTCCCATCAGCATCGCTGCATTCATGCTGTCGCTGCTCGGCGCGTGGCTGGTCTCGTTCCTGTCCGATTATGCGATTGGCATTCTATCGTTCTGGACGAGTCAGGCAACCGCTTTCACACAGGCGATGCAAGGGCTCAAGGTTGTGTTTTCTGGCATTCTGGCGCCGCTCCAGATGTTCCCTGCCGCGATGCAGGGCGCGTTGAACTGGCTGCCCTTCCGCTACATGCTTGCGTTCTGCAATGAAATCCTGCTTGGCCAGACGCGCGACGAGCGGCTGCTTTTCGGTCTGGCGGTGCAGTGGGCGTGGGTGCTGTTCTTCTTCATCCTGGTTCGCATCCTGTGGAAACTCGGCGCGCGCAGTTATGGGGCGGTGGGAGCATGAAGGGAGAGATTGGAGATTGGAGATTGGAGATTAGAGATTGGACGGGCTCTCAAATCCCTCTAAAACATAATGCGTTATATCAAGCTAATCGGGTTGTTCTTGAAGGCCAACATCCTGGTCGAGTTGGAGTACCGGGCGAACTTTATCGCACACTCTCTGGTGAGCCTGGGCTGGGTCAGCATCACGATCATCGGCACGACTGTGTTCTTCACGCAGACCGATACCATCGGCGGGTGGACGTTCTACGAGACGCTGGTGATCTCCGGGTTGTTCACGCTGATGGGCGGTTTGATCCAGATGCTCTTGCAGCCGAATATCCAGAAGATCATCGAGATGGTGCGCGTGGGCACGATGGATTTTGTGCTGACCAAACCCGTGAACAGCCAGTTTATGGCCTCGATGCGCTATGCGCAGTTGTTCAGCCTGGTCGACGTCATTGCCGGCGGCGTCATCATCGCATTTGCACTCGGCAGGATCGGCTTTTCGCCTGACGGGTTGACGCTGCTCCTGTTCGCCGTGATGTTATTGATGGCGGTGGTGATCGTGTACAGCATCTGGATGGTCATGGCCACCTGTTCATTCTGGTTTGTCAAGGTGGGCAACCTGACCGAGTTGTTTAACTCGGTCTATGATACTGGGCGCTTTCCGGTGAGCACGTACCAGGGCGTCCTGCGGATTGTGTTAACCCTGGTCATCCCGATAGCGTTCATCACCACCTTCCCCGCGCAGGCAATTCTCGGCAAGCTTGAGCCGGGCATGTTTGTCGGAGCGCTCGTCATGGGCGCGGTCATGTTCGCCTTCAGCGCGTGGTTCTGGCGCTATGCGATCGGACGTTACAGCAGCGCCAGTAGTTGAACTGCCTCCTGTTCAAGTTTCCTCCCGCCCTCCAGCAGCATGTCGATCAGCGCGAGGCAGTCGGCGAGCGCGGCGGACTCGCGCAGGCGCCGCAGCGCGCGGCGATCTTCGGTCGTGAGCGGCTGGCTATAGGCCGAGTAAGCTGAGAGCGTTGCGCAGTCCATCGCCACCGGCTCGACGGCGCCCAGATGCGCGCGCAGGTGCGCCAGTATGCGCAGGCCGCCGGTATCGAGGTCGCCCCAGTGGCGCAGGCGGATGTCAGGCGTCGCAGCGCGGATATGCCCAATCAGGTCGATCACGCCAGGGCTGGCAAACCCGCCGGTGTAAATGAGTAACCAACCCGCCGGACGGCGGGCGGCCAGCGCGGTGAAGCTGGTGAGGTTCTCCACTGTCACGAGTTCGCAGGCAGTGCACCCCCGGATGGCCGCCCCGTGGAGCAGACTCGCCGGCAGCGCCACACTTGGCACAAACGGCGCCAGGTCCACGGTGGCGCCGCCAACCTCAAGCCGCAGCGCCCCGCTGATCGGCACATACTCCGGCGCGCGGTCGAGGTAGTGTTCGCGCAATAGCGCCTTGTCATCATCGCCGAATGACTCCGCGGCGGGATCGTGCCGGCGCAGGATCGTGAGCACTTTGGGGCGCAGCGCCTCGAAACGCTTGCTGTCGTGGAACACCTGCACGCTGAACACGCGCTCCAGCACCGGGGCGCACAGGCGCGCTTGCGCGTCCAGCGCAGCAAGCGCCGTGAGCAACTCGGCGCTCATGGCAGGATCGTCGAGGTCGAGGGGCGTCACCGAGCGATGCGCGTCCAGGTTCGCCAATGTCTGGCAGAGGAATGCCGTGTGCCACACCGCCTGTGGAGATTGTGCCGCTATCATCACGCGCAGCCGTTCGACCCGATCAAGGTGCGGCAGGCGCCCGAGTAATTCGTATGCGGCGCCAGCTTGTTCCGGTCGCAGATCGACCGCGTCCAGCCAGTTGTTCTCTTCCCACTTGCGCCAGTGCAATTCGATGATGCCCTGCGCGGCCAGTTGCGCCAGCGCGGCATGGATGTCGGCGCGCGATCCGTGCGCGTAGTCTTCGTCGTCTTTCAGGCGCACACGTGACACGCGTTGCCGGTTCGGTTGTTCGTGCTGATCCAGCAGGCGATTCAGAATATCGCGCGCGAACGGCGGCAGGGTGTGGGTCACGGCTCGTTCTCATCGTCGTCAGCGGGCACGCGGTCCTCCGGACGCGCGTCCTGCAACACCGACAAGCGGGCGGCGTAGTTGTGATAGGGCTCGATGTCGACGTGATCCTTCACGGCGGTCAGCACCAGGCTGGTGCAGATCTTCGGCGCCAGATACTCGCAGCGCTCCAGCGGCGTCGCGGTGATGATCTGCAGCTTGAAATGCTGGAACAGATCCAACGTCGCGCCGATGCGGCTTTGATCCATCTTCGAGAAAGCCTCGTCGAACGCGACCAGCCGGATGGTAGGGCGCTTGGTGCGCTCCTGGATGCGGTAAAGCTGCACGAACGACGCCGCAATCGTCAGGTAGAAGGGCGTCTGCGTCTCGCCGCCCGATGTCTGGTTCATGATGCGGCTCAGGCGCGACTTCTGGCCGGTGGCTGTGTGGGTCACCTCAATGTCGTAGCTCAGGTAGTGGCGGTAATCCGTCAGCCGTTCCTGATCCTCCTCCTCGGC
>CAIXPS010000348.1 GCA_903921365.1 uncultured bacterium
CGCTGTTGAGGGCGCTAATCGTTCTGTCGTTCAACAACGCATGAAATGCCCCGGTCAGGGTTGGTGTCGCCACAATGCCCAATCTGTGTTGGCCGCTTTGTGCGAACTACATAGCGATCGCTTTGAAATCGCCTGGAAGTCCGTGCCCTATGCCTAGTCCACGAATCTGCGGTATACCCGTGAAATTATGGCGCAAGTGGCGTTCCACTTCGGGCAGCGCTGCTTTAACCGGGTCGGCGGGTTCGATGATTTCCATAATTCACGATTGTAGAGTACAAAAGCCAGACCAATGGGGTGGAGGCAATAATGCCGAGAAATCCCAAAATCGCTCAAAAAACGGCCGCCCTCGTTGAAGGCGACCGTCTGTCCGGCGCCGTTTATCTCAGCCGGAGAGGCCGAGTTTTGCTCATTTATTCAGGACGCTAACAACCCATCATCAATGAGATTGACCGCGCCTCTGCCTCTGCTCATTGTAGCGGCGAGTGCGTTGCGAGAATAAACGAACGGCGCCTTGTTACTACTCGGCATTCAAGGCGACAATGTAGTTAAAGATGTCCGTGACGGCTGTGGCAAACTGGTCGGGGGTCTTGGCCAGTTTCATGTTGCGCAACTCAAGGATGACGCCCTCGCCTTTGTTCCTTGCGCCCTTCTTCGGTTTGGGGTCATTGCCTACCCGATCTGTGCGCGTGCCCAGTGCGCCCAGGCCCATCAGGATGTTCTGGAGGTGTGGCATGCCGCTGCTGCTGATCTTATCGGTTCCCATCGTGATCCCCAGCAGCCACTTGCGCCGTGAAATGGCGAGTTCGGCAACTTCATTGACGACATCCGTGTTGTAATCGCCACTCGTCTTGACATCACTCTTGCGGATACCCCTTTCGAACACCCGGGTATCGCCCGTGCCGGGCATGCCCGCGGCATTGAGCACCAGGTCCACAAAGGAATTCCCATCCCTGACAAATCGGTCTCTGTCGGAGTCTGGCAGGTGGTTGTACATCGAGGCAAAGTCGGTGCGCGCCATGAACGAACTAGAAATCAGTTTGGCATAATTCAGCAACGGCAGGCCGGCCTTGCCTGTGTTCAGGTACATAGCCAGCATGGCGACCAGGCCTTTCAACTGGTTGCTGCCATTGATGGCATTCACCTGCACATTGGCGCCGGAGATCGAGACCGTGTCGTTCCCTTTGAACCGTGTCAGTTCATTCTTGGCGTTCTTATGCGTATCGGTCACATCGTTTGTGCCGGTATTGGCGTGTTCAAGAAACTTGTACAGTTGGTCATAGCGGATCCCGCCCGTCAATTGTGCGTTGCCTTCAAATCCGGAAAACGCAGGGGTGATCTGGTAGTTGGACGGCCCGCTGGCAGGGCTGGGAACCTTGTTTAACAGGCGCGGATTGGGGGCATCCTTGCGAAATGAGTCAAACGCGTTGCCCACCTTCTTGAACGTCGAAACCGCACTTCTGAATTTCTTGGGGTCTGTTTCCTGCACAGGCGGATCCAGCACCATTTCGATCGCCGAGAATCCAGCGCTGTTTTCGTCCGCCGTCAGGTTGACGCCGTTGCCGTAAGACTTTACAACCGTCGCCTTTGGCAGGTTCACCCAGTTCGTGCCTTGTTTCTTCAATATCTTATAGCCCGTCTCAAACTCGAAACCCACGGCGCGCTGGATCTTGGCAGGCGCCCGGTGAATGCCGGCCATCGTCTGCCGCGATATCGTGTCAATTTCAGTGAGTTTGGCGCGCGTTTTGCGAGAGAGGCTCCCGGTCTGCTGCACCACGTGCGTCAATTCGTGCGCCAGCAGCTGTTTCCCGCTGGCGCTGCCGGGGTTGTACTTGCCGGCGCCCATATAGATGTGGTTGCTGTGGGTAAACGCCTGTGCGCCGATCGACCGGTTGAGCGAGTCGGATTGCGCCCCGGTGTGGACGCGCACGTTGCTGAAGTCCGCGCCGAACTTCGGCTCCAACTCCGAGCGCAGTTTGGCAGGCAGCGGGTTTCCGCCACTGCTGCCAGCAGATAGTTGTCGCTCGACATCGTGCCCGGCATCGAAGCTGCCACTCACATCGTCGCTGCGGCGCTGCACCAGAGGCGTGATAGCTGGCTTGCGCCGGGCGGTCTGCGCGTCCTCGTCCGCATCCATGCGCGATATACCCGCAGGCGCGCCGGCGCTCATCGACATGACCTGGCTGGCCACCCGATCCGCCTCGCGCTCATAGGGGTCATCGGCCGCGCCGACGGTCAGCTTGGCCTGGATCGCCGCCTGGCGCTGCGACAGCAGTTGTCCAACCGCGCGGTTGCCGATAGTGCGCTGCAGGTGCAGTCTCTCAACTGCCGTGGGCATGCCAGCGCCACTGACGGCGCGCTGCACGATGGCGGCGGTGTTTGCTTGCGCAGCAGGCGTCTGGCGCTTGGTCGTATCTTGTTTGCGAGAGGGTTGCCTTGCAGACGACTGTATCTCGCGTCCCTGATTATGTTTGGCCACTTTAGTGCTCCTTATCGATATCGATATCGATTACAAACGACACTGAACAACAAAGAAGTCTGCGTAGGGATGAAACAAGTGGATATCGACACCAACACCACGACCTTATATCGTCATAGTTGGGATTATCGTACCATAAACCAGCAGTTGACAATCTGAAATTCGAACTGACAAGCAGGGCAAATTATGCTAAACACCTGTATTTCAGTTATTCAAAATGGCGATGATACGTCTCACGATTTCCGCCATCTTATCTGTTTTTAGTTGCCCCGCCATGCCCATGATCACGTCATCTTCGCAGGTGAATAAATTGGGAAGGCGCGCATAACTATCATGCTTCAATCGACCTACGCCAAAATCCTCCGATGATATCAACATGGAATATCCATCGTTATAAAGGCTGGATGTCAACGCGCACAAAATAACCTCGTTATTAACCGGTGCAGCAAGTACCAATGCTGGGCGCACCTTGCCCGCATTCTGTCTCGTAAATGGATATGGGACGACTACAACATCGCCCCTGATAAATCGGCCCATGCAGCGTCCTCTTCGGGAGTATCCCAGTATTTAGCCAGTGTCGCCTCCGATGCCAACGCACACGCCATTGCTTCAGAGACGCTACCTGCTGACGATGTCTCTAGCGCTTCTATGAAGCGAGCAACTTCGTAAAGGTCGTTCACCGGCAAGGTCATCAATCGGCTCGTGATTTGATTCACAACGCTGATAACATCAGTTGTTGCGGTACTCATGGCCTCCATTTTAATGCTCTTTACCGAATGCATCTGTAGTCGCAACCGAAAAGTGGCCGTCTCATCTGATATCAGGTTGCGGTTCATGCGTTCACTTTGAGGACGTTATAAGTGGCTCGGCCTCGTTCTTTTCGTTCGATCAACCCCAGTGCAATCAACTTCCTATAGTCAAGCGCCCGGGTTGATCTGGCTCTGTCCACCAACTTGGCGTAATCGCGGTCTGTAATAAAACCCCGTTCTCGGATGGCCTCTAGCATAACGATATGGCAGGGCTGAAGCTGGGTCTCCGGGATTTGCGCGACTTCAGGCAGCAATTTCTGGGCGCGCAGAAGCTCATCGATGATCCCCTCGGTGAAATACTCAAGCCAGTGGGTGAAGTCGATCTGTGCTGCTGTATTTGGGAGAAAACATATCGTCCTTTGATTCCAATAATGGACGAATAATAGACGATAATTAGGCGATTAGTAAAGCGGCGCTGAAACGGGAAAGACTGGAAGTCCGGCGCCTTGCGCCCTTGCACGCTGGCGCCAGTCGCGTATAATATGAGCAGTGGTCTCTTGGCTCAGTTGGTTAGAGCGCACGGTTCACATCCGTGAGGTCACAGGTTCAAGTCCTGTAGAGACCATCAACACAGGGCAGGCGCACACGTAAACGAAACGACGCGCCTGCCCTGACCCTTTTTCAACATGATCAGCCTTATTCGAATCGATGACCGTCTCATCCATGGACAGGTAATGGCAGTCTGGGCGCGGGTGTTGTCCATTGACCACATCCTGGTTGCCGATGACGCCGTTGCCGCCGACGCCTTTAGCCAACAGATCATGCGTCTGGCAATGCCTCCAAACATGCGCTTGTCAGTCGCCGGCATCGCCGCAGCTGCGGGGATGTTAAAAATCGCTGAAGTCGATGCCAGCCGCACCCTCGTCCTGCTCAAGAGCGTCCAGGCTGCCGTGCACCTTTACGAGTTGCACGCTTTCCGTAACCTCAACGTCGGTGGCATTGGCATGACGCCGGGACGCCAGTCCCTGTGGCGCAGTATTGCCGCATCACCCGCAGAGGTGGAGTTGCTTGGGAACTTGCGGCGATCCGGAGTCGATGTCTATTTGCAGATGATCCCCAGTGACGAAAAACGCCGGCTGCCCGACTGATACACGCTCAACCCCATGATGGCAATAACACTCGTTCAAGCGCTGCTGATTGGCCTGGTGTATTTCGCCGCGAATACATCCTTTCTCGCCGGCCTGGGTTACTTCACCACGTGGCGCCCCCTGGTAAACGGGTTACTCGTCGGGATGATCCTCGGTGATCCGGTGCGTGGCGCGACGGTGGGGGCATTGATCAATGTCCTCTACCTGGGCTATATGTCCGTCGGCGGCACGCTTGGAATTGGCGATGCGGCGCTCGCGAGCATCCTCGGCGCGACCGTTGGGGTTACCGTTGGAATTGCCAGCCCCACTCAGGCGATCGGCATCGGTGTGCTCACCGGCGTGCTCGCCGGCAACCTTGGCTTTTCTTTGCTGTCCCTCCGTATGAAGCTCGATAACCGCATCGTGCATCGCATGGACCTGGCAGCCGAACGCGGCGATGCAAATGCCATCGTCTGGCTCAACATTATTCCGGCGCAAGCGTTGCTGCTGGTCATCACCGCGCTGCCTGCGGCCGTCCTCGGACTGGCGCTGCCTCCCATCGTCAACTTCCTCACCCCGCTGGCGCCGCTGGTGTTGCTCAAAGGGCTTGGGCTGGCCGGGACGGGTCTGGCTGGCGCGCTGGGAATCGCCCTGGCGATGAAGTTCGTCTTCAAGGGGCGCGGGGTGATCGTTTTCCTGATTGGTTATGCGTTCATCGCAGTCACCGAGATCAATATCGCCATCTTTGTCATCGCAGCAATTGTGTTGCTCCTCGCGAGTGACCTTGTGAAGTTGGGGCGACAGTCAAGTGGATTGGGTTGGAACAGGGCGACCGGCGCATTCCTGCTCTGGCAGTTCTTCAGCCACTCCAGTTATAGTTTTGAGCGGCTGCAGGGCAGCGGGGTCGCATCTGCGTTTGCCCCCGCACTGCGCCGGCTTTATCCCGTGATGGCCGATCGCGTTGCGGCGCTCAAACGACACCTCGCTTTCTTCAATGTCGAACCCAACTGGGGTTCAGTCGTTATCGGTGCGACGCTGAAAATGGAGGAACAACACGCCGCCGGCGTGATTGACGCCGAAACGGTCATCGCCACAAAACAGATGCTCATGGGCACCGTGTCGGGTTTTGGCGATACCGTTTCGCAGGGCGCCATCCTGCCGCTGTTGCTTTCCATTGGGCTGTCCATCAGTCTGTCAACCCCGGCATCCGCCTGGCCCGCTATGGGCGTCGTCACCTACCTGGCGCTCATCTGTCCGGTGATGCTCGCGATATCGGCAGCGTGCTTCAACGCCGGTTACCTGCATGGAAGGGATGCAGTTGTTGCAATCCTCGGTAATCCCCGGCTGAAGTGGTGGGTCGCCGTTGCTGAACTTGTCTGCGCTTTCATGCTTGGCGTGCTTGCAGCCATGCAGAATGTGACAGGGCTGCATCTGAACACTGCGATGTTGTCACAACCACTCGTGGATATTCCTCTACGGCTGGGTGTCGTGATGCTGTTCTACCTGCTGGTGCAACGCTTGCACATCAAGCCAACCATCGTCCTGGCCGGCGCAGTCATTGCTGGTGTATTCATTGCCATCAGTGGAGCGTTGTAAATGCTCGACATGGATGGCAAGTGGGCGCTCACGGCAGTAACCTGTATTTCGCTTCTGCTGAGCACGCTCGGTCTATACGGGGTGTCACGGATGCAGTCCGGCCCGCTGGTGCAGATCCTTCAGGAGTCCACACTCGGCCCCATAGTGCGTGAAGCGGCGCTTTTCGCTTTTATGGCGGGAATCCCATTTGTGGCATTGATCACCGGCGCCGCGCGAATCGATTTGATGGCATTGGGCGCCGATCTGAGCAACCCCAACCCTATCGGCGGGTTCACATTCGCAAACTGGGCGCGCGCTGCCGGCATTGGGGTCGTCATCTGTGCGTGCGTCCTCACCGTCCTGGTGATTGCTGCGCGCGCCTCCAACGCCGAAAACACCAAACCGGCAGGCCTGCTCGCCATCCGTGACGCGATCTATGATGAAGTCCACTGGACGTTCTACCGCGCTGCCCCTGCGCTGCTGCTGAACGATGTCTATGCGGGCGTCATGATAGGCGCAGTGCTCATTCTGGTGGAATGGCTGGCAAGACCCGGGAAGCATTTTGCTGATAGCTTTACTGGGAATCGGCCGGCGCTTGTGCTCCACTTGGCCTGCCTGCTCGTCAGCGCATTCCTATATCTCGCTACGCAGAACCTCTACGTCATGATCGTCGCGCACTGTATCGTGATGCTGGCAGGCAGCCGGCTGATGCGCCAGACAACCACAGCACCTTCGACCGATTCAGCGAACACCCCTGCGCAGGTTACCTACAGAAAGTGACATCTACAGACCACCCTTCGCAAGGTTTTGAGATTGACTTAGTCCATGACTTAGTCTATAATATGAATCGAGGTGCGACAATGGCCGTATTCAATATCCATGATGCAAAAACCCACTTTTCCAAGTTGCTTGAGCGTGTCTTAAATGGCGAGGAAGTAGTGATTGCTAAAGCAGGCAAACCGGTGGCGCGCATCCTGCCATTCGTGGCAGAGGACCTTTCACCGCGCATTCCAGGAATTGACAAAGGCAAAGTCATTATCATGCCCGATTTCGATGCGCCACTGCCCGAGTTCGATTTATGAAAGTGCTGATTGATACGCATACTTTTCTCTGGTGGAACACGGATAATCCGCTGTTGTCATTGCACGCCAGGGAGATTATTGCAGACGGGCGGAATGAAGTCTTTCTTTCCGTGGCCAGTATTTGGGAAATTGTCATTAAGACTGCCAAAGGCAAACTGAACTTACCTGAAGCGCCGGCGGAATATATTACCAGCCGCATGAGCACGTATCGTTTCACAGCTTTACCAATACAAATCAGCCATGCCGTCCATGTTTATCAATTACCCCCCTACCATAATGACCCATTTGATCGCCTGCTAATAGCCCAAAGCCAATTGGAGTCCTTACCACTGGTGACGGCGGACGAGAATATTCAGCGATACGATTTGGAAACCATTTGGTAAAGCTGCTCCCCTTACCCTTGTGCCTTCGTGATCTTCGTGAGAGCCATTCAGCATTGTATTGTTAGCGGCCATAGCATCTGACCA
>CAIXPS010000349.1 GCA_903921365.1 uncultured bacterium
CGTCAGCGCCTGGTTCAGATCGACCTCATGCCATTCGAAATGCTTGGCAAGCTCGATCCATGCTTCACCGTCGCCAGATTCAGCCAGTTTGCGCCAATAGGGGGCTGCGTTCGCGCGGCGATTCTGGCGCTTCAGACAATCGGCCATGCGGTAGAGCACACGCTGATAGGATGCGCCGCTGGTCGTCTTGGCGAGTGCCGCCGAATACACCGCTTCGGCTTCAGCCAACTGTCCCAGATTCTCATAGTACTGCCCGACAGCCAGGTACTCGCCCATATTCACTGGAGCGTCGACCGCGCCACACAACCGCGACACCAGTGAGACCATTGACAGGATGTCGTGCAGGTTGTGATACATCACCCGCTGCATCTCCGCCGGATTTCGGTCGGCCAGGTATTCGCGATAAAGCTGCGGGATGAGAAAACCAGGGATATCCTGCTGATCCCGGCGCACATCCAGCATGTGATATTCAAGCGACCCCAGACTGCACGACCCCAGTTCATTTCGCCAGGCCCGCCGCGCCGGCAAAAGCAGATCAAGGTGCGCCAGATCGCTGAACAGCGATGGGAGGCGCGAAAGCGTGAAGCGCGTCTCCAGTAACGGCACGTCAAACCCGCGCCCATTAAAGGTGATGAGCGCCTGCGTCTGCGCCACGCGTTCGTTCAGCGCACTGAGCATGGCCGCTTCCTGCGCCGGCTCATCCAGGAAGTACTGATCGATCACAAACGAGTCGACGCCGTTCTCGCGCCGAGCAAAGTATCCCAGCCCAACCAGAAAAACCAGCGTCCCGCTCCCGCCCGCCAGCCCCGTGGTCTCGGTATCGAGAAAGAGCGCCTGCTGCAGATCGATGCCGACGCCGTTGTTGAGGCGCGCCAGTGTGTGCGGCGGGCGCGTCAGCACATCCTGCAATGCCCAGCCGCCGTGGCGGTGATCCAGCGCATAGCGGGTGCGCCGCACATAGGCCAGGCCATAATCGGTGTCCTGTTCGACATTCCACAGCGGGACTTTTGCAGCGGCAGAGCGTGGCGCGCGCGCGTACTCGACCGGCCCCGGGGACTCGCGCTCGAAACCGGGGCGCGGCGGTTTGCGCGAGGCGGGCTTCAGATTGCCCGCGCCTTTATGCACTCCCAGTCGCCTGAGCCGATCGCGAGTATCGTTGTTCATGGCATGCGCTTTTATTCAGGCCGCAGTTGTGTCGCGGTCTGAATACATGATAGCGCAACTGCCGACCGGTGGCGCATCCGTCAGGGCAATTCAGGGATTGTCCGCCTGCGCAGATGCGACACTTGTATTATCCTTAACATCAATGCGCGCGTCGACGCGCGCGTCAACGCGCGTCAGCAGATTACAGACTGCCAGGAGGAACCCATGGGATCGTCATTGTTCGACTTGAACGGGAAGACAGCCATCGTGACCGGCGCCAGCCGCGGGCTGGGTCGGCGCTTCGCGGCGACGCTCGCGCGCGCCGGGGCGGACGTCGTCGTGACGGCGCGCAAGGCGGAATCGCTTCAAGCCGTCTGCGATGAGATTGCCGCACTGGGACTGGGCCGGCGCATCGTGCCGCTCGAACTCGATGTCACCCTCCAGTCTAGCATCGCAGCGATGGCGCAGCAGGCCGCGCAAGCGTTCGACCGCATCGACATCCTCGTCAACAACGCCGGGTGCAACATCCGCAAACGCGCGCTGGATGTAAGCTGGGATGACTGGAACCGCGTGCTTGACACCAACCTGCGCGGCCCGTTCTTTGTCGCGCAGGCCGTGGCGCGTGGGATGGTCGAGCGTGGCTATGGGCGCATCATCAATATCGGGTCGCTTACCAGCGTGTTCGGGTATGCTGGGATCGGGCCGTACTGCGCCAGCCGCGGCGGTATCCGCCAGTTGACCATGAGCCTGGCCGACGACTGGGGGCCACACGGCGTGACCGTCAACTGTCTGGCGCCGGGTTGGTTCTACACAGACCAGACGGCGGCGCTTTTCCAAAACGAGGCATGGGTGTCGTACCTGCGCGACCGCATCCCGCTGAAGCGGGTGGGCGACGTGGCCGAGTTGGATGGCGCGCTGCTCTTCCTGGCGTCAGACGCGAGCAGCTACATGACCGGCCAGACGCTGCTGATCGACGGCGGCATGTCAACGGGAGCCATCAAAGCGACTGTGAAATAGAGATTAGAGAGCGGTAGACACGCCTCCAACCCATCATTCCCAGGCGACGGTGCAATTGCGCCCGGCTCGTTTGGCGGCATACATGGCCTGATCAACCTTGGTGAGCAGCGCATCGCTACTGATTTCCGTTGCCATGTTGGTCGCGATGCCAATGGAAACCGTGACCGAGAAGCGATTCTCGTTCACCTGAATCAGGGTGTTTTGCAGTATTATGCGCCATTCTTCAGCGCGACGATGGGCATCATCGCGTGTTGTCTGCGGCATGAGCACAACAAACTCTTCGCCGCCAAATCGGCAGACGACGTCGCTTTTACGCGTGTTTCGCAGGAGTAATTGGGACATGTAGCGCAGGACTTCATCCCCCGCAAGATGGCCATAGAGGTCGTTCACCATCTTGAAGTAGTCCATGTCGAACATCATCAGGCTGAGCGGTTCCTGATGGCGCACGGAGCGCGCTATTTCCCGTTCGAGCGTTTCGATCAGATAACGGCGATTAAATAACCCGGTGAGTGGGTCGCGCAAGGCCTGGTCGCGCAACAGATGTTGCATCTCCTCCAGCCGGTCGTTGGATTGCTGCAAATGGGACGTGCGCTCACGCACCTGGTCCTCCGCCTGCCAGCGTTGCAAAGTGTTCCCAACCATGTTGGCCACAGTTCGCAGTAGAACAACCTCTTGCTCGTCCCATACACGTTTTTCATGACAATCGGCGAACCCCATGAATCCCCACCATTCATCGCCGAAATGAATGGGACAAAACAATACGGATAACAGGGGTTCCGCAAGAAGTGCGTCGCGTATCTGCGGGGTAGCGCTGAATAGATCCGCTACCAGTCCACCGTAGCTCTGTTTGCTCGAAAGGGACTGTCGCATTTCATCTGGGAACCAGGTCCAGGGCGCGTGGTTGATATCGGTGCCTATCTGCGCGTGGCACCCTGTAGCACATGCCTCGGCCTGCATGTCAAGGCAAAAAATGCCGGCGGGATCATTTCGATTCCTGAATATGGTAGCGCGGTCCACCCCCACACCCCGCACAAGGTGCTCCATGACATTCGTCAACACCAAGAGTTGCCTGGAGATGTCTTCGGTAGAAGACATCAACGCGCGCGAACAATTGGCGATCGCTGTCTGTAATTGCGCCTGGCGAGCAAGTTGTCTACGCTCGCTGATATCTTCTATCTGTTCAAGGAGATAGAGGGGTTTGCCATCGACATTACGCACCATCTGAACGGCGACATGAGTCCAGATCGCGTCTCCGTTTTTCTGCACATAGCGCTTATCAGTCTGATACTGGTCCATTTCTCCCAACACAAACTTATCCGCGATACTCAAACCTGACGCCACATCATCGGGATGCGTGATCTCGGGAAATGTGCGCGCCAGCAACTCCGTTTCCGTATATCCTGTGATCTGGCAGAAAGGTTGATTGACTCGCAAAAAACGTTTGGACAGACTCAGCATGGCGGCGCCGATGGGTGACTTATCGAACGAGAGCCGGAACAACTCCTCGCTATCGTGCAACGCCGACACCACTTGCACCCGGTTCAAGAAGTTGCTGATGATTTCGGCTGCTGTGCGCAACAACAGAATTTCGTTTTCGCTCCAAACTCGCTGGGCATCCGAATCACCAAAAGCAATGTAGCCCCACCATTTCTGGTTCACGTGGATGGGCAGGAATAGAAACACCTTAACGTCTTCACTCTTGCCGATCTCAGCCAACAGCCCCTGCACACTGTCGCCGTTCCGAAGCTTTTGGGCGACGTGATCGGCGCGCCAAGGTATGCGATCATTTCCAGGTATGCCCAGCGTCAGAGGGACACCGGGAGATGTCGCCTCCGATATCAGCCGCGACAGAAATTGCTGCTGTTGATCGGTGTAATTTTCGAATATCCCTGCGCGCAAGGCGCCGGCTGCCGCAACCAGCGGCGCAAGCGCCTGGTTCAATACCGCAGTGCGTTCAATATCCGTCGAAGCATGCTGAAGTAGCGCTCTTGTGCATTGCGACAATGCGGTCTGAAAGCGACCTTGCTGAAAAAGGGTGTCACCGAGAAATACAACCCCGTCAGAAGATTCCTGACTTACACCGACACTCGGTAAGCGTGGCACGTATGTGACGTTGCCAACTTTAGACTCACCTATAGTGCTCATTAAATCTAGATTTTACACTTGGGTAAGAATATGATGAAAAGGGCGTCCGGTGTTTGGCGACATTCGGCCACTCCCATTGTGGGGTGATTCTACCGGATGTATAGTGCATGGATGCGAATCTTACGAACTCTATTCATGTTTGCGATGGCGATCAGTCTTGCAGGCTGCGGTTTCGTGCGCGATATCGCGCGTCTTCCGTTGCGTGGGCCGGTTCCGGTCGCGGTGCATACCACCGCACATGACCTTGCGCTGGCTATGCAGGAAGATCGCTTTTACTCGGACTACAGGAACACGACATTGATCGTCCAGGGATCAGTCGCCTCGGTGAACAAAGCGCACAACAGCGCTATTGTGAGTTTCAGCACCGGCATTCCAACGATCGTGCTGTGTGACCTGGGCAGCGGCGCCGCGCCTGATATCAAAGCTGGCGCGCAACTGACTGTTACGGCGCCGGCCGCCACCGCAGAACGGCAACCGTCGGCGGTGATGCTGCGCAAATGCATCCTGCTGACCAATACCATCAAAAAATGATGCGGGGTATATGGCGTTAGGCTTACAATCAAGCTATTCAAAATAGACAAGGGTTGGAAAATGGCAACTAATAACGATACAACATTTGACGTCGCCGTTCTGGGCGCAGGGCCAGGCGGATACGTGGCTGCGATTCGCGCTGCACAACTGGGTCTGAAGGTCGCGATCATTGAGCGCGAGCAACTGGGCGGGATATGCTTGAACTGGGGCTGCATCCCCACCAAGAGCCTGTTGCGCAACGCGGAAGTCATTGAATTGCTGCATCAAGGCAAGGAATATGGCTTCACGCTCGAAAATCTGCAGGTGGATTACGCCGCCGCGCACAAGCGCAGCCGCGACGTGTCCGGGCGCATGGTGAAAGGCATTGAGTTCCTGATGAAGAAGAACAACATCACGGTATTCAAAGGTGAAGCCGAACTCACCTCCGCCACGACCATTCGCGTGGAACAGCGCACTGAGGAGCGCGTCATTACCGCGAAGAATATCATCCTCGCGACGGGCGCGCGACCGCGCGCGTTGCCGTTCCTTGAGCCAGATGGCGTGCGCGTGTTTAACTATCGCCAACTGCTCGATGTCAAGACCGCGCCCAAGTCGATGATCGTCATCGGCGCCGGGCCGATCGGCATGGAGTTCGCCTATGTCTTTCATGCCTATGGCGCAGATGTGACTGTTGTCGAGGCATTGCCGCGCGTCACACCGCTCGAAGATGAAGAAATCAGCGCCGAGATCGGCAAGCAGTTCAACCGCGCCGGCATCAAGACCATCGCCGGGGCAAAGGTCGAAGGCGCCAAGGTGACCCCTGAAGGCGTGGAGCTGACGGTCAACGGCCAGATCATGAAGGCAGATTGGGTGCTTGTCTCCATCGGCATCCTGCCGAACAGCGGAAATATCGGCCTGGATAAGGCCGGCGTGAAGACCGATCCGCGCGGCTTCATCACCACCGATGCGCACATGCTGACCAGCGCGGCCAACATCTACGCCATCGGCGACGTGACTGGCAAACTGGCGCTTGCGCACGTGGCATCGGCGCAAGGGATCGTCGCGGCCGAGAGCATCGGCGCCTCCGTCGGCAAATTCAGCGGGCGCATCACCAAGCTGGATTACGACGCCATGCCGCGCTGCGTCTACACGCACCCGCAGATCGCCAGCATGGGCATCACCGAGGCGCAGGCGAAGGAGAAAGGCTACAAGATCAAGGTCAGTAAGTTCCCGTTCCGCGCCGTCGGCAAGGCCGTAGCGCTGGGTTCTTACGACGGCTTCGTCAAGATCATCGCCGATGAGAAATACGGCGAAATCCTTGGCGTGCACATGATCGGGCCGGATGTGACCGAATTGCTGCCCGAGTGGGTGTTGGCCAAGTCCGCCGAGTTGACGCCGGATCAGATTGCCCACGCCGTCCATGCGCACCCCACCCTGAGCGAAGCGCTCATGGAGGCCGCGCACGGCATCGAGGGTCTGCCGATCCACATTTAACACACAAGACTGAGCCCTTAGAACAACACGGATGTTCCGGGCGCAGTGCAACTGCGCCCGTGTAATGTGCGCTGCTCAGTCAGTTCTCACGAAGTTGTGAGATGATTTCCATTCACTTCCGGGCAAAGCCGGCGAATGGAAATGAAAAGAAGCGATCTATTTACGCTGCTCGTGCTCTTCGTGATGCTAAGCGCGGCGGTGAGCAGCATCAATGCAGCCGAATGGCTGCCAGGGTTGGGGGTTGCGGCCTGGGCCATGGGTTTGGGATTAGTGGCCGGCACGGCGCTCGCCTTCAGCAACTTCACGGACTGGATGGCGCACATCACCAGCCTGATCTACGGCCTGTTCGTAGTCATGGTGATTGGCGGGTCGCACGTCAGCATTCCAGCCGCATTGTCGTGGCGCGACCGATTCTACCTGATCGTCGATAAGATCATCGTGTGGGTGCGCCAGGCCGCCAGCAACGGCGCCAGCCGCGACAGCGTCATCTTCATCCTGATCCTGTGTGGGTTATTCTGGCTGCTGTCCTACACTGCCGCATGGTATACATTCCGCTACCGGCGCATCTGGCATGTCATCCTGCCCGCCGGCGTCACGCTCTTCTCCAACATCTACTACTACCTCGGCAAAAAACCGATGGCAGGCTACCTGGTGATCTATCTGGTCTGCGCCCTGATCCTGCTGGTCGAGTCGAACCTTGCAGATCGGGAGGAAAAGTGGCTGCGCGAACGGATCAGGTTCGTCAAGGGGTTGCGCGCGAGCTTCACGATAGCGGGCGTCGGCATCGCGGCGGTTGCGCTGTTTTTCGCGTGGCGGGTGCCCGATATCGCCGCGTCGGACACTGCCCGGGGAGTGCTCAAGCAGCTCAACACGCCTTATAGCGAACTGCTGGCGCGCTTTAACCGCCTGTTCTCAACCCTGCAGAACAACAACCTGATGCCCATCGATAACTACGGGTCATCGCTGACCCTCGGCGGGCCGCGCAACCTCACCGCAGACCCGGTGATGGACGTAACTGCCCCGCCAATGCGGCTGTACTGGCGCGCCGGCACCTACGATCATTATGACGGCAACACGTGGGACAACACCTTTTCACAGACGCGGGATCTCACCGCCAATGACAAAACAGTGAACCCTCCCGCCTACCAGGCGCGCGTGTCCGTGAACGCCAGTTATGTGCTATATCGCGGCGCCAATAGCCTCTACTCTCCTTCGTTGCCGCAGGATGCGAATATGCCGTCGCAGGCGACCTATGCCCCCACCGACGATGGCACAATCGAACTGCTGCAGCTCAGGTTGGCGTCGCCCCTGTTGCCAGGCAATCGTTACACTGCCGATGGCTCAGTCAGCCTCGCTGATGGCGCCGCATTGCGCGCCGCGCCGCGCGCCTATCCGCGCTGGGTGCAAAACAAATACCTGCAACTGCCCGGCAACATCCCCGAGCGCGTCAAGCAGCTTGCGATCAACATCGCAGGCGCCCAGAAGACCGACTACGACAAGGCCACGGCCATCGAACGCTGGCTGCGCACAAACATCACTTACGATGAAAACCTCGAGGCGCCACCGGCGGGCGTCGAGGCCAGCGACTATATCCTGTTTCGCACCAAACGCGCCTATTGCAACTACTACGCCACGGCAATGGTCGTGATGTTGCGCGAGCTCAACGTGCCAGCCCGCATTGCAACTGGTTATGCGCAGGGCGAACTGACCTCAACGGCTCCTGATCAATCGAGCGCTGTATACAACGTCAAAGTCAAGGACAGCCACACATGGGTCGAAGTCTTCTTTGTCAATTACGGCTGGGTTGAATTTGAACCCACCGCAGGACAGGCTGCTTTGCCGCATCAGGTTTCCACAGCCCCCGCTGTGACTGCCACACCCGTTCCAGCCACGCCGACAGCAACGCCAGTTCCTGGCACAACACCTCTGCCGACCATCCAACCGACACTCGGCCCGAATCAGACACCGGGCACAACACCCCAGCCCGGTGATGCGCCCGATCTACTGGCGGGATTGCGCAATACGCTGGCCAATATCCTCAACGTGCTTTTGATGCTGTTGCCATTCGCCCTGGGCATCGGCGGGGTCATCCTGGCCGGATTACTCGCGATCCGCTTCGCTGAAGGTGTGGGGTTCGGTCACCTGCCGCCGGTACAGCGCACCTATGCCATGCTGAGCCGCTGGGCCTCCTGGCTGGGAATCGGGCACGAGCACACTCCCTACGAGCAGGCGCATAAGTTGACCAATTACGTTCCGGCGAGTGAGGCTCAGGCGCAAACGATCACGGAGTTGTATGTGGAGAACCGCTACGGTGCGGCAGCGCCCAGTGTTGAACAGGAACGCACCGCGAATTCGGCATGGGAAACCACCCGGCGCGACTTGCGCAAGACCTGGCTGCGGCGCCGGTTGCGCCAGTGGTTCGGGCGAGACTAACCCACCGCGACACGCCAGATGGTTTTGCGGCGAAATGCACAGAATTCACGGAACGGCTACTTTCCCCGATAGTCTCCCATATCCACCGCCTGGCGGGTGTGCCGGGAATCCTCGGCTGCAAACGCCATCAGGTGACTTTCCAGGGATGCGCGCGCACTGGTCTGGTGCGGGACTTTCTCACCGCGCAGAGTGCGCGCGAACGCGCTCATCAACCCTTCATCGCCGCCGCCATGACCGCTCGCGCCCGCCTGCGGGTGGATGACCTCGACGTTGTTGGTGCCGTGGTCGTGGATGCGGAACTCGTGCGGGCGGCCGTCTGAAAAGTCGCCATACAGTGTGGCCTTTGTGCCGTCCCAACGCATGGTGCGCCCTTCGGTGTCCGAATGGCCCTGCATCGTGAATGTGACGGTGACGTCGTCGCCAAACTGCATGCCGATGACCTGGTGATCGACGACATCGTTGTCACACTGGTATACGCAGCGACCATAGGGGCTAGTGAGCAGCTTGCGCCAGCGCGCCTGTGCTGTCTCCCCCCCGCCGAGTGCGGTGACGATCCACTCGGAGCGCGCGGGGATGCCTTCGATCGCGCCGTACAAACGCGGAGCGTACCAGGGGCATTCCGCCTCAACCGGGCAGCCGTCCGTGCAACGAATCGGCGCACCCGCAGGAGTGTTCTCGGCGCGGTAATGCGTCAGCGATCCGTACGAGGCGAGCGACTCAATCGGACTGCCGATGATCCAAGCCAAAGCATCGAGGTCGTGGCAGCATTTGGCCAAAATCATCGGGCTCGACTGCCCCTCATTGCGCCAATTGCCGCGCACAAAACTGTGCGACATGTGCCAGTACGACACATTCTCGCGGTGATCTACAGTGATGATGCGCCCCAGCCGGCCCGAGTGCACGATGTCATATAGCGTTGAGAAGAAGGCCGTGAAGCGCAGCACGTGACAGATCTGCATCACGCGCCCCAGCGACTCAGCCGTCTGCACCAGTTTGACGCATTCGGCCTTTGTGGGTGCGATGGGCTTTTCAAGCAACACGTCATAACCCGCCCCTAACGCGGCCATGGTGGAATCGAAGTGCAACTTGTCCTGCGTGCAGTTGATGGCCGCGCGCGCGAGTTTCCCTGTTGCGAGCAATTCCTGCCATGTGCGGTATTGGCGATCCGGGGGAATAGCGTGGGCCTGTGAGAAACGCGCGCGGCGCTCTTCGTCAGGTTCGGCGACGGCGACAATGCGAATCTCATTGGGGTGTTCCAAGGCATACGGGCCGTAGGCATACATGCCGCGGCCGCCTGCGCCCAGCATCACGGCTGTGATTGGTTCTGACATTTTCTTTGTACTTCCAGCGTTGGAATTGATCCACGTCTGGCGTGGACCTTGACCCCATTATAGAGAATTACGGCAAATTCACCTTGACTGTGGAAAAGAAAACTCCCGACCGATATGACATCGGTCGGGAGTCTACTTACGGGGACTGACGAAGAAGAATTACTTCTTGGGCGCAAACTCGGCCAGGATGCCATTGGCCTTTGTGACAGCTTCATCCAAGGCAGCCTTGGGATCGCCATCACCCTTCACGCCGACCTTGGTCACCATGTCCTGGATCAAGGCGCGGACGGGGTCGTAACCCGCCACGGGGGCCTCAACGGCGCCGTACTGAATCCACGAGTACAGGTTGGCATAGGAGGCGGCGGCTTCGGGGAAGTTCGCGAAGCTCTTGCTGGCCTTCACCTTGTCGATTGCGATCTGCGAAGCGCTGGCGCGGACGGCCATGTAGTTCGAGGTCGTCGCAAACGTCGCAGTGTTGTCCTTCTCGGTGAAGAACTTCATGAACAGCCACGCGGCCAGTTCCTTCTCCGGTGTGGTCTTCAACACCGACCACGATGCGCCATACAGGTTCACCACCGGCTTATCGGGGTTGGCCTGCGGGTGGATGGTGTACTGCCACTTAAAGGGCTTGTCCACTTTGCTGATTGAGCTGGCATAGAACGGCAGACCAGTGCTGGAAGCGGTGACGAACAACAGATTGCCTGCGGCAAAGCGGTTCTGCTCGCCGTTGGCCTCGGTCTTAGGCAGTTCAACTGCACAGCCGTTCTTGAACATGCGCTGAATCATGGTCAACGATTCGACGCCGGCCGGGCTGTTGAAGTCGTAGGCCGAACCGTCAGACTTCATCAACTCGCCGCCATTGGCGAACACGAGCGAGGCGAAATCGCTGGCATCGTTCTTCCAAATCCAGCCGTACTTGCCGGCGGCCTTGTCGGAGGCTTTGCACGCCAGAGCCTCAAAATCCTTGAGGGTCTTGGGTGCTTCGCTGGCGCCGAGAGCTTTCAACCAATCGATGTTGCTATACATCACTTCCATCGAGCGCTGGGTGGGCCAGCCGAGAATCTCGCCGGCGAACTGCGGCGCCTTGTCGCTCTGCTGGAAGTAAGAATAGATATCCTTCAGGTCGTCAGTGCTCAGACCATACTTCTTGCTCTGAATGAATGGGGTCAGGTCAACCATGACGCCCTGGCCGCGATAGGTCGCTGCCTGGTTCTGATACGCAATCGACAGTGCGGGCAGATCGCCGCCGCCCTGGATGGTTGCGTTGATCTTGTTGTACACATCCGGGTATCCGGCGCCGGCGTTTTCAAGCTTGACCTTGATCCCATAAGGGTTCTTGGTGTTGAAGTCGTTGACGATGGACATCACAACGGTGAGGTTCTGGCTGGTATAGCGATGCCAGAACGTGATTTCGACGTTCTTGCCGGTCAAGTCAAGTGTATCCACCTGGTCGGCAGTCTTGGGCGGGTTGGCAACCGCGGGCATGTCGGGCGCTTTAGTGGCGGCGGGCGCGGCGGGTGCGGCTGTCGCCGCCGGGGCGCTTGTCGGGGCGGCAGGTGATGCCGCGCCGCATGCCGCAAGCACAATTGCCGCTGCAATGCTAAATGGGATCAATTTTCGAATGTTCATTTGGTTTTTCTCCTCCAGAAAAAAGCGGGATGACTAGACACATAGAATTGTAGTTCGAACTCGTTTTTGTATTACATACCAGATACGGTGCGTTGAGCCACCTCCTTAACCCTGCTATAACAACCCTGCTATTGCCTGCCATTTTTCAAATCTTTCCACACGGCTGGTTCAACCTTTGAGGCCAGTCGTTGTGATTCCCTCGGTAAAGTACTTCTGGGTAAAGAAGTACACGACCAGGATCGGCGCGACAACCATCGCTGCCACGGCCATGGCCAGATGGGTCGAGGCGCCGCCTTCACCTTTCAGGAAACTCTGCAGACCCACCGATATCATGCGCATGTTGTTGTCCCTGGTCACCAGTTGCGCCCACTTGAATTCGTTCCACGTCCAGATGAAATTGAACAGCGCCACGGTCAGGATGGCCGGTCGCGTCAAGGGGATCATGATTTGAATCATATACCGGACATGGCCGGCGCCATCAATGCGCGCGGCGTCGAACAAGTCGCGCGGGATCTGCAGGAAGAACTGGCGGATCAGGAAGATGCCGAAGGCGCTGCCAAGAAACGGCACCGTCAGGGCGAGATACGAGTTGTACCAGTTCAGGTAGTTCTTGTACATCATCACAGTGCGCGGGATCAGCGTCAGGTCGTCGGGGATCATCAAAGTTGCCAGCACAAGGATGAAGAGCGCCGACTTGCCGGGGAAGTTCAGTTGCGCAAACGCATACGCCGCCATGACCGAGGTCAGCGTCACGCCGACGATGATGCACGCGGTCACAAACCCGGTGTTGAGCAGTTGGCGAAAAAACATCGGCATGCCGGTATCCGGATCGGTCCCGATCAACCCGATTGCCTCAGGGTAGTTGCTCCATTGCGGCGTCGAATTGCCGAACGGCGGCCACGGCCAGAATTTGAGATTGATCACGTCGCCCAGGTCTTTGAGCGAAGTCAGCAGCATCCAGGCAAATGGAACCAGCGCGCCGATAGAAATGATGATCAGCACCGTGTATAGCAACCAGCGTGTGCCGGGGCGCAAGGGCTGCGCACTGGTTGCCGGGCGTGTGACGGAAATCGTGGTATTGGCCATCTTGCTACTCTTAGTGCGTCAGTAGTTCACCTGGCGACCCGCCGTCCGGTTCTGAATAATAGTGACGATCAGGATAACGGTGAACAGCAGGAAGGCGAGCGCCGAGGCATAACCGGCGCGTTGAAACTCATACATCTGCCGATAGATCAGAATACTCGCGGTTGTAGTGCCGTTGTCGCCCTGGGTCATCACCCAGATATGATTGAATGCCTTAAAGGTGCCAATAATAGTGATGAGCGACAGGAAGAACGTCGTCGGTGAGAGCAGCGGCACCGTAATGTATCGGAACAACGCCCAACCATCCGCGCCGTCGATCCTGGCCGCCTCATAGAGTTCACCCGGGATGTTGCCCAGACCAGCCAGGAAGATCGTCATGTCGTAACCGACAAATACCCATGTGGTATAGATCACGATGGACACCAGCGCCAGGCTTGGCCCGGTAAAACCCGGCGGAAGCTTGATGCTCAGCGCATTAGCGAGCAAGGTAAAGATGCCCTTGTCTTCCAACAACCATTGCAGCGGCTGGATGCCGAACAGGCTGAGGCTCTGGTTGATGATGCCGATGTCCGGGCTATACAACCGCGCCCAGATTGCCGCCGAGGCGACTGTTGAGGTGACGTATGGCAGGAATAATGCGACGCGAAAGAAAGACTTGCCGCGGATTTTCTGGAACAGCAGATAGGCCAGCACAAGCGCGATCAATAGCTGCACTGGCACGCTCAGAATCGCGTACGAGATCGTCGCGCCGAGCGCCGGCCACATCTCCGAGTCGGGTTTGAGCGCGCGGGTGTAGTTGTCAAGGCCGATGAAATCGTTTGGGCCAGTGCGCCAGTTATACAGGCTGATCACAAGGCCGAAGCCGACCGGAAAAACCGTAAAGGCGAGAAACAGCAAAAGTGCGGGAGACAACAGACCGTAAGCCAGTAAGGCTTCTTTGAACGCCTGAGAACGCGCTGTATTGCTTCTTACAGGCTGCTGCTGCACCTTTGTCACCGCCACAAATCGCCTCCTCGAAAATCAGGCGCCCTTATACACACAATGCACACATCACTGTTCACGAGGTTGAAAACTAGCATGTCGCTGTTAAGGGCATGTTAAGTTTAGTTTAACTCAAAACAATCAGAACTGTTCGAGGAAGCGCAGGTCGTTTCCCCAGAAGTAACGAATGTCGTTGATGCCATACAGTCGCATCGCAGCGCGCTCGGGGCCCATGCCAAATGCAAAACCCGACCACTCTGCGGGGTCGTAGCCCCCGTTGCGCAACACTTTCGGATGCACCATGCCTGCGCCAGCGATTTCCAGCCAGCCGGTGCCCTTGGTAATCATGCGGTCACGCTCGGTTTCGAGTCCCCAGTACACATCCACCTCCACGCTCGGTTCGGTGAACGGGAAATACGAGCAGCGAAAGCGTATCTTTTGATCGCTGCCATACATCTGACGGGCGAACTCACTCATAGTCCCTTTCAAATCGGCCAGCGTGATGTTGCGCCCGATCGCCAGTCCTTCCACCTGGTTGAACTGCATCTCGGAGCGCGCAGTCACCTGCTCATAGCGATACACCATGCCGGGCAGCACGACGCGGATCGGTTTGGGGCAGCGCTCGCGCATCACGCGGATTTGTCCGGGCGACGTGTGCGTGCGCAGGATCACGCCGGGCGTGGTGGTGTAGAAGGTGTCCCACATGTCGCGCGCGGGATGCTCGGGCGGCATGTTGAGCAGCTCAAAGTTATTCTCGTCCGTTTCGACATCGGGTGAGCGGTAGACTTCGAAGCCCATGCCGGCAAAGATGCGGATGATGCGCCGGAGCACCTGCGTGCTCGGATGCAGGCGTCCCTGCGGAATGGGGGTGCCAGGCAAAGTCACATCCAGCGCGCCGGCCTTGAGCATCTGCTCAAGGTCAAGTTCCTTCACCGCGGCCTGTTTCACTTCCAGCGCGGCGACGAGGGACTGCTTCACTTCGTTGGCGCGCTTGCCAAACGCCGGGCGTTCTTCCTTGCTCAGCGTGCCGAGTGCGGCAAGCGTCCGATCCAGTGCGCCCTTGGTGCGCTTGGTGCCGAAGTATTGACCTTGCCAGACCGCCAGATCCTCGGCGGTCTTGACCTGACCAAGTGAGTCGAGTGCTTCATGTTCCAGTTGGTTCAATTGATCCAGCATTATGAGCTTCATTATACGGATACTGACAGCCACTGCTCGTCATGTCTGCGAAAAGGCTAATTGTTGTAAAGTAGTCTCATGCTGATAGACATCGCACAACGCCAGGAACGCTATCGCCGTTTTTACGCTGATCCAAGACCTGGTCAGATGTTGATTCTGACCAGTTACGCCGGCGGCGCTGAGACGCCGCCGCTCGTCTTCAGCGAATTCGACTTCACACAGGAGCGCGAGCATTACCGCTACTGGGACAGGCTGGTCGAGAACCTGCTGGCGCAACTTGCAGATCGCACCGACCTGGATGACGACTGGATGCCGGGCATCGAACCGTACTACGGCTTCGGCTCGTTCGGCGCGGTCTATTGCGACGCGCCGCTGACTTTCACCGACTCAACGTGCTACATCGACCCGGCGCTTGATCGGTTGGACGCCATGGACGCACTCGACATGACGCGCGCGCGCTTCTGGGCGCGCATGTTCACCGCCGCGGCGCGTTACCTCTCGGAGTGCTCGGCGGAGCGCTTCCTCGTGAGTGCGTACCCCAACCCCAGCCCGCTGGACGTCGCCAATCTGTTGCGCGGCAACGGCATTTTTACGGACATGTACGAGCAGCCCGACCTGTTCAAACGCTTCCTGGCGCGCTGCCGCGACGCGGCCATCGTCAACTGGCAGCGCATCGATCAGGCTACCCACAACGTTGGCGGTGGGACGCTGGCATTCGGGCGGTGGATTCCACAAGGCGCGTTGCTCCTCGAAGACGCCGCCGATCTGATCTCCCCACGGCTATATCGCGAGTTCGGCCAGCCCTACACACAAGCGATGGTGGACGCGGCCGGCGGTGCGTACCTGCATCACCATTCGCTGGGCAAGCATCAGTACGCCAACATGGCCGCGCTGCGCGGACTGTGCGTCGAGCAGATCAGCAGCGACCCAGGCTGCCAGCGACCGGTGACGGAGGTCGAGGCGATCTACCAGCGTGTGGGCGGCGATGAGCTACACGCTGGCGTCGCCATTGACCTGGAGTGCACGCCAGACGAGGTATATGAATACATCGAGCCGCTGAAGAAGGGCAAGGTAATCCTGAGCGTGCACGCGGAGAGTAAAGCCGAGGCGCAACGGCTGGTGCGCTTCGCGCGGTCACAATCCCTGGCCTGACCAGCGTTGAGTGAACGCGATCAAGCCGCGCTATGCGGGCCGTCCATACAGCCACCAGTACGCGTCCTGTGGCAGGTGAGGCGCGAGATCGGGCGCCCACATGAAGCGTCCAGTGACGAAGCGCGCCTGCAACCGCCGATCGTTTACTGTCAGGCGTGAAATCTGATCCGTCATCTGCGCCACATCGGCGTTGAGCAATTCAAGCTTGAAGCGCACATGCGCCTGCGTGGCATACGCTTGCCCCTCTGGCGGCACAGGCGCGGGTTCTCGCGCCAGCAACTCATCCAGATACCACGTCCACGTGTCGAGGCGACTCTTGAACTCGCGGCGAGCCTTCTGCTTATACAAGTCGCCCGCGCGCGAGCGCACGAGTTGCACCTGCGCCTGCGCCTCGTCCACGACCTGTTGATCGGCTGCGCTCAATAGTGCCGCGAACGTCTTCAACCGCCACAGCGCTTCGAGCCACACACCGATAGTCAACTGCGGCATCTGAATGCCGTTGATTGCGCCAATCGGGTAATACAACACCTCGACGTGGGCATACTCATCGAACTGCTCCCCGGCAACCTTTGCAAATAGCACGTCTGGTTTGAAATCAATTGTCATGTTGTTGTGTCGTTTCCTGTGTGAGCAACTCACGCACCACGCCGCGCACCCCGCGGCCGCAGGCATAGAATTCGGTCCAGTAGCCGTGGTTGCGGACGACCAGCCTTTGCATCGGCCATAGCGCCACAGCCAGCAAGCCCAGCACAGCAAGCACGCCGCCGACCCACAAAAAGACATCGCCGGGGCGATACTGCGCCGCGACGACCACGCTCATCGTCGGCCTGAATTGCAGCGTCGTTGCGCTGATGACGATGCTGGCGCTGATGGCGGTGTCGGTGAGCACTTTGCCGGATGGCACGCCATAAACCTGCACCCGTCCGCCCTTATCCTCCGAAACCAGCACAGCCATGCTGGCGGATTCAACCGACACCAACCTCCCCGGCTCGTCACGCCGAATCGTGAGCAACACATCACGGACTGGCTCGGCATAGGAGGAGACGGTAATGGTGAGCGGTCTGCCGGCGTCATCGATCGCGCTGACGTGGTAACCGGGGATCAACTCGTTCAGGCGCAGGCTGAGACAACACGGCAAGGGCAACTGGGTTGACCATACCATTGCCCCGCGCGCGCCCACCGCAAGAACAACCGGTTGTCCAACGCCCTGCGCGTTGAGCACTGCCGTCTGTGCCGCATCGTCCACGGCGACCAGTTGCAGCCCCAATTTGCCCCTTTGCAGCGCGGTGGGCGATTCCGTATCCACCTGCTGGCGCGCCACTTCCCAGCCCTGTGTGCTGTTCAGCACCACGCCTGCGAGCGCGATCAACAAGCCGATATGCAGCACAATCGAGAATAACTCAGCGACCGGCGCGCGGTCAATCACCAGCCACGCGGTTCCGCCAGTGGCCTCAGCCTGTTCGGGCTGTGGCGATTGCGACACACGGTAACGACGTTTGCGCAAGCGCACAACAATGTCGGCCAGCGGTGTGGCTTTGTTGGTGACGCGCACACGTTCCTCGTCACGCAGTGCATCACCCCGGCCCCGGCGTCGACGGGACGATGCCATGCGCGCCACACGATCAATCAACCTCAACCCAAGGATGACGGCGAGAATCGCAATCACGATGCGGAGCCAGAACGCCTGCGCAACGTTAAAGAGACCCAACACGCTCGCGCCATCGAAGAACGAGCCTGCAACTGCGCGCGCCTGCGTCTGCCACTGGCTATAGGAGAGAGGGTCGGCGGTGCCCCCGGCAGGCGCCTGCGGAAGCAGGTATCCTGCTGTCAGCGCAACCGCGACAATCAAGCTTAACGATCCTACCAGCACATCATGCGTTGCCGCCTGCCACGCATCGCGCCACGGGTCGCGCTGTTCCAGCGCATCCGCGACGGGTTGGGGTGTGTTTGGTGCTGACGACATGCGCGAGTCATTATAAAGGGCGAGTGAGATTCCGAGAGTGTGCGGCGTCAAGGTTGCGATAACTTAACCAAATCCTCACAATTTACACGGCCATGATTCAGCGTGTCTTAAAGTTATAAGAGGAGTATGTTTTGTGGAAGCGTCGATAAACGCATCCTCTTTAATGCATAAATGCGCGGCGACCTCGTTACCGGTTAAAATCGGCGTCGACCGTGCATGTAGGAGAGCTATTATTATGAACAATCGTAAGATTTTCGTCGGGATCACCTTGTTAATGCTTATCTCATTGGGATGCGGCTTCACATTGCGCACTCCCAGTTTCCTGCGTTCTGACCCGCAGGGCGCAAGCCCCACAACCGAAGCCGTTCCATTGGGCGCCCCAACCAGCGACGGCAGCGCCATTACGGCGCCGCAGCCGAAGATCGTTGACGCAACGACCCCAGGGCCGACGCCGACCATTGTCCCCGCTGCCGATCGGGGGACGCTCGACGATCAGGAGCGCGTGCTGATCAACATTTACCAGCGCGTGAACCCGGGCGTCGTTTTCATCTCGGTGAGCAAGGCCGCAACCCAGAACTCGCCAGGCGGCTCAGGCACTGGTTCGGGCTTCGTCATTGACCTGAAGGGACACATCGTGACGAACAATCACGTCGTCGCCGGGGCCGATACGGTCGAAGTGAGTTTTGCCGACGGCACTACCGTTCCCGCGAAGGTCACCGGGCGCGATCCCTACGCCGACCTCGCCGTGATCCAGGTGGATATGCCCGCCGACAAACTCACACCCGTGGAGTTGGGCGACTCGAATGGTCTGCTTCCTGGTCAGACAGTTATTGCGATTGGTAATCCATTTGGGTTGGCTGGCACAATGACGAAGGGCATCATCAGCGCCATCGGCCGCACGCTCCCAGAGACCGGTGACCAGTCGACCACTGGCACGGGCAGTTTCATCAACCCCGAGATCATCCAGACTGACGCGGCGATCAACCCCGGCAACTCGGGCGGCCCGCTACTTGACTCACACGGTCGCGTCATCGGCGTGAACACTGCCATCCGCAGCACCACCTCGGTTGCCGGAGGACAGCCCTCCAACAGCGGTATTGGCTTCGCCGTGCCGGTGAACACCATCAAGCGCGTCGTCCCGGCGCTTATCGCCGATGGCACGATCCGCTATCCTTACCTGGGTATCACCTCGCGCGATGGGCTGCAGTTGTCGTCAATCGCGGAACAGTTGAACGCCAACGTGAAGGAAGGCGTGCTGGTGATTGAAGTGGTGCCGAATGGCCCTGCTGACAAGGCCGGTCTGCGCGGCGGCGACCCGCAACGCACTGTCACCATCCAGGGCGCGCCGATACAACTTGGCGGCGATATCATCACCGCGTTTAACGGCAACCCGGTCAAGGACTACACGGACCTGATCGCGCAACTCACTGCGACAACTAAACCGGGTGAGACGGTCACGCTGACCATCATCCGCGACGGCAAGCAGCAGGATGTCAAAGTCACGGTGAGTGAGCGCCCGCGCTAAAGGTCGTCTTCCAGAGTCAGACTTGGCGCGATCGTGGCGGCTGGTGTTTATATAACACCAGCCGTTTTTTATGCACCTTTTGCTCCCCCGTATAGATATTGCCTATAAGCAGCCCCTTCTCAATAATGCTAAAGGAGTCAGCGCGTGTTGCGCCAGGAGGACGGAATGGTTTCAGGTGTAGTCGTAGGTGTAAGGTCCAGGCAGGTGGGAGCCGGGTTCAAACAAATCAGTGTGCAGGTTAGTGTAGCGGGGTTACGCGCCATGCATCCGATCGCATTGATTGGATGTATGTTCATTGCAATGCTGCTGTGCCTTGTGCTTACTGCACAACCCGCCCGTGCCGCCACTTTCCCGGTCACAAACATGGGAGTCAGCGGCGCCGGTTCGCTGCGACAAGCAGTGATCAACGCCAATGCGTCTCCGGGTCCAGATACGATCACGTTTGCGATTCCTGCCAACAGTACTATCTTTGTTGTTCCGGAACTGCTCATCACGGATGCGCTCACAATTAACGCATCGGGTTCGGTCAATGTGCGCCTCGATGCCACAGGCGCAGGCCGCATCATGAATACGAGCGCCTCGCTCACCGTGATCAGCGTCACTTTACAGAATGCTTATTCCGGGTTGGCTGCCTATGGCGGCGGGATTTTTGCGTCGCAGGGGTTGACGCTCACCGATGTCGTTGTTACAAACACGCATGCTGATAACAATGGCGGCGGCGTCTATGCGAATGGGCCGCTCGTCATCACCGGCGGCGGCTTTTTTAATGATCGCACTGGCAGTAACGGTGGCGGCGCAGCAACTGCCGGCGCCGCGGCCATCAGTGGGACGACGTTTATCAGTAACACAGCCAACAGCAGCGGCGGTGGTCTGTATGCCGATGGAGCTCTTACTACAACCGGCGGTTACTGGGAGCGCAACGTGAGCAATCAGTTCGGCGGCGGCATGCGTAGCATAACCCGCGTGACGATGACTGGCGGGCAGTTCTACACGAACACCGCCAGCGCCAATGGCGGCGCGGTCGATTCAGCTGCGACACTCGTCGCGACAGGATCCCATTTCGAGTCCAACCGCGCGCTGCAAAACGGCGGTGCTGTTGCGGCGGGCGGCGCGTTCACGCTGACGAATAGCGACTTTATCAGTAATACGGCCAACTGGGTCGGCGGCGCCGGGGTTACCTTTGCTGACGCCACAGTTTCCGGCAGCAACTTCACCTCTAATGCCGTCATCTCCAATGCTTCAGGCTATGGCGGCGCGCTGTATGTCTCAACACGTCTGACAGCAGGTAATACAAACTTTACGAGTAACTTTGCCGTCCTTTATGGCGGTGCAGTCTACGTTTCAGGATGGCTGGATACAAATAACACCAACTTCACGAACAATACCGCGATTAGCAACGGGGGCGCGGCGTATGCTCTACTGACCGCCACGTTGCAGGGCGGCGCATTCAGCAACAACTATTGCGCCGGCTCCTGTTCGGGCGGCGGCCTCTTTGTGAACGGGATTGCGGTGGTCGCCAGCACACAGTTCATCAGCAACAGTGCAATAAACGGTGGGGGAATTGCCGTAAACGGCTTGAGCATGAGCCTGAGTGGTGCGCGCTTCGAGCGCAACATCTCGCGTATAGGCAGTGTCGGCGGCGGCGGAGCCAACGCGTTGAATCTTGGCTCTCAGACCACGATCAGCGGCGGCCAGTTCATCACTAACACAGCAACCGGCACAGAGGGCGGCGGCGGCCTGCTGGCACGCGGCAGTGCGGTGATTACCGGAGTAGATTTCGAGGGGAACACATCCTCAATAAACGGCGGTGGGTTGCGCGCGTTTAACGGGCTGACTGTTGTGAACAGTATCTTTATCAGCAACACGGCGGTGGGTAATGGCGGGGGCGTGGACTCGTTGGTGAACGCTGTGATCACTGGCAGCGACTTCGAGCGTAATACGACAGGGGCGCTGGGCGGAGGCGCCGGCGTTGGCGGTGTTCTAAACGTCGTCAACAGCGCCTTCTATTCCAACACCTCAATAAACAGCGGTGGCGGCGTATTTGGCTTTGTAACGACCACGGTGCAGGGCGGCATTTTCCAGAACAATTACGCAGGCGGCAGCGGTGGTGGAATTGTCGTGTTCGGCGTGGCATCGATCAGCGGGTCACAATTTATCAGCAACAATGCGAACTCGAACGGAGGCGGCGTCCGTGCGCTCGTCACGGCAGTCGTCAACAGCGCCTGGTTCACAAGCAATCTGGCGGTCGGCAGCTTTGGAGGCGGCATCAACACAACCGGTGATTTGACGCTATTCAATACGTCATTTGTGAGCAATACCGCAAAGGTGGATGGAGGCGGCGCCTACGCCAATGCCGGGCTCACCTCAACCAATGGGTATTTTGCGGCTAATTACTCCGGCGGTTATGGCGGCGGCCTGCGCGCCTTAACAGGCGTTGTGCTGAGCGGGACTCAGTTAATCAGTAACACGGCTGCCGGCAATGGCGGCGGCGTGGATTCGGCCTCATTCGCTTCGATCACCGGCGGTTATTTTGAACGCAATGTGGCGTCGGCTGGCGTCGGAGGAGGCGCCAGTGTCAGCAATGTGCTGACGCTGACCAATACCAGTTTCTACTCCAATTCAGCGCTGAGCAACAACGGCGGCGCCACCTATGCGGGCGCGGCTATTACCATGCAGGGCGGCACGGTGCAGGGCAATGTCGCGGGCGCGAGCGGCGGCGGCTTTATTGGTTATGGCGCTCTATCGGTTAATGGCGCGCAGTTTATCAGCAATACGGCGGCGGCTAACGGCGGGGCGTTGCGCGTTGTCGGTGGCGTCATTGCCAGCAACGCTTACTTCACCGGCAATATAACGCTCAACGGCTATGGCGCCGGAATCGGGGCCAATGGCGACGTCATCCTGACAAACACGATCTTTGTGAGCAACACCGCAAAGGCGGACGCGGGCGGCGCATTCTCCTGGCTTACCGTGAGCATATACGGGGGCGTGTTCGAGCGCAACGTGGCTGGCATATACGGCGGCGGTGTGCGCGGGTTGACTGGCGTGACCATCAGCGAAACGACGTTCCTGAGCAACACGGCAATGAACAACAGCGGCGGCGCGGACTCAGCAGTGAACCTCACCGCTATTGGCGCCCTGTTCCAGGGCAATACGTCGTATGGCAGCGGCGGAGGCGCGGCAGCCGGTGCAGTGATGACGCTGACGAATGACGTTTTCATTAGCAACACAGCCCTGTATTGGGGCGGCGCCGCAGCGTCGTTCGCCGGACCAGGACTCGGGCTGAACATCACAGGCGGGATGTATATGCGCAACACCTCAACTGCAGGTGGCGGCGGGGGAGTGAGTGCAAACGGGGACATTTCAGTGTTGAACACCATGTTCATCAGCAATACGGCCGGCGGGACGGCAAACAATCAGGGCGGCGGGGCTGTTCATGCCTTTGGCAACATCATAGTCAACGACAGCCAGTTCCAGAGTAACCACGCCGAGAGCTTCGCCGGGGCTATCGTCACAACGCAGGGCATGACGTTGACGAACAGCACTTTCAACGCCAACAGCGCAGGGGGTGGGAATGGCTGGGGCGGCGCGGTTGCAATGAACGGCATCCTGACCGTCAACGATAGTTCGTTTACACTCAACACTGCGACAGGCAACGGCGGCGCGCTGTACAGCTATTCCGGCCCTGTCGTCATTGTCAACACGAACGTGTTGAGCAACACATCGGGCGGGACTGGCGGCGGCCTGCAATCGCACGCCCCCATGTTGCTGCAGAATACCGTGTTCCAGAATAACCATTCCGGCGGCAACGGCGGCGGCCTTTCTGCCGTCGGATCGCTGATACTGCAAAACAGCAGCTTCATCAGCAATAACACGAGTGGATTTGGCGGCGGCGTCGCCATCGCCGGCCCCATCATTGCCACGGGCGGTCAGTTCCTGCGCAATAGCGGTCAGAGCAGCGACCCTACGTATGGCGGCGGCGCGATCTGGAGCAGCGCGGACATAGACCTGACGAGCGTCGAGATCATTAGCAATACCTCCGGCGCACACGGCGGCGGGCTCTTCGCAACCGGCCCGATCACCGTCGCAAATGTCACAGTGCAGGGAAATGAAGCCGGGCTCGATGGCGGCGGCGCTTACATCACCGGAACGGGGCAACTGTTCTTCAACAGCGCGATCGTCAACCTGAACAAGGCCGGCGGGAGCGGCGGCGGCGCATATATAAACATCAGCAACACGCTGCTCCTGCGCTCCGGAAATGTGACTTTCAACAAGGGCGGCGCGCAGGGCGGTGGCTTGTATATTGCGGGCGCCGCAACGCTCATCAGCAGCCCTTCGTTTTCCAGCAACTCGGCAACGGACGGAGGCGCGATCTATGTGGCGCTCACAGGCAGTCTGGACGGATCAAACGTAACGATGCAAGAGAACAGCGCTTCAACCGGCGGCGCCATTGGCACAGCCGGAACGGTAACACTCACCAGCAGCCTGTTCTTCTCAAATACCGCATCGTCGGTCAATGGCGGCGCAATCCAGCAGGACAAGGGCGCCGCCAGCGTCACCGGGGGCTGCTTCGCCTTTAACAGCAATACGGCGGTGAACTACGGCGCCGGAAACAAGATCGATGCCACCGGCAACTGGTGGCGCGCTGCAAACGGGCCCTCGGGCTTCGGATCGGGTAGCGGTGACTCCGTCAGCGATCAGGTTGATTACAGTGGTTTCCTCGCTTCGGCGCCTGGCGGATGCCCTGTCGCCTTCATCCCCACACTCAGACTGACGGCGGCGCCCTCGATACTGACGGCTAACGGCGTCAGCACGTCGCTGGTGTTGATTACGGTTTCTGACAGCCTCGGCGGACCTGGCATCGCCAATCAACCGATCACGCTGACGTCGTCGCTAGGCGGGTTAAGCGGCCCACTCACGCCAACGCTTGTCGTGACGAGCGACGTGAACGGCAAAGCAACGGCTGCGTACTATGTTCGCAGCACGCCCGGCATCGCTCACATCACCGCCACATGGAGCAGCGGCGCTGGCGTCATCCAGCAGGTCATCCCTCTGACCATCACACAACTGACTACTGGACTAAGCGGCGCCATCAGCAAGATCTTCGGCGCAATCATTACTTATACATGGACGATCACCAACCTTGGCCCTGGAGTAGCAACAAACGTGTACATCACCGGCCATATTCCTCTCAACACGCAGTTTATGAGTGCCTTGGGCGGACTCTACAACGGAACTGATGTCTTGGCTTCCCTGCCGTCATTGCCAGTGGGCGCCTCGTTTTCGATCCAGTATTCGGTGTTGCCAATCCTGCATCTTGGCAACATCCTCGAAACCGCTTCGGCCAGCAGCGACAACAGTTCCATCAATGCATTCACTGAAGATACACTGTATCGGGCTTACTTCATGATGACCCTCAAACAATGATTTTTTGCTTCAACTCACGAAATATAGCATAATGGCAGTTGGCGGGACAGTACGCTGTCAACTGCCAGTGCGATCTGGCATCCGTTAAGATGGAACCCGTGAATATGCGTCGACTTCCGTATCTGCTCAGTATCCTGACCCTGATTGTCATGGGGTGCTCGTTCGTCCCCCGCCTGAATCTGCCCGGTGCAGCCACGCCCACCGCGGCGGTGAGCGCCACCGCGATGGTAGGCGCTACCGAACCCGCAAAGGCGATCGTGGTTACTGCGACGCCCGCGCCCGGCGCCGCAGGGACGGTGATTACCGACCTGGAAGACATCTACGTCAACCTGTATGAACGCGCCAGCCCGTCCGTGGTGCATATTACCAGCCGAACACAGGCGTTCGACTTTTTCCGCGGCACAGCCCCGCAGGAAGGCACTGGTTCCGGCTTCATCTATGACGAGCAGGGACACATCGTCACCAACAATCACGTCGTCGAGGGCTCGGAGGACGTCGAAGTCATCCTGGCGGACGGCACTGTCGCGAAGGCCAAAATCGTCGGGTCGGATGCCTATAACGATCTGGCGGTGCTGAAGGTGGATGGCGTGCCTGTGGAACTGCTCAAGCCCCTGCCGCTGGGTGTATCACACGGACTGAAAGTGGGCATGCGCGTGATTGCAATCGGAAATCCGTTTGGCCTCGACCGCACTCTGACGACCGGCGTGATCAGCGCGCTGGGGCGCACAATCGAGCGCGACAACCAGGCCGCGCTTGGCGAGATGATCCAGACCGATGCGGCGATTAACCCTGGCAATTCGGGCGGGCCTCTCCTCAACTTGCGTGGCGAGATCATCGGCGTGAACACCAGCATCCAGAGCCCCAGCGGCGGATCGGTTGGCATCGGCTTTGCCGTCCCCATCGACACGCTGAAGCGCGTGGTTCCGGAATTGATCGCGACCGGGGGCTACAAGCATCCTTCGCTCGGATTCAACGCCTACGAAATCAACAGCGACCTGGCTGACGCGCTATCACTGCCCGTTCAAAAGGGGCTGCTGATTGCACAAGTACAGGCTGGCAGCGCGGCAGAAAAAGCCGGCGTGCGCGGCGCTACCCAACGCGTGCGCGCGTATGGCGGGTACCTGCTGGCCGGCGGCGATATCCTTACCGCCATCGACGACAAACCTATCAACACCCGCGATGCCATGACGATTTACTTTGAGACGACCAAGCGCGCCGGCAACACGGTCAAGCTCACCCTCCTGCGCGCCGGCGCGACACTGACGCTGAATGTGGTGCTGGACGCGCGATGACCAGACAAACTTGCATACTGGCGCATGATCTGGGCACTACCGGGAACAAGGCGACGTTGATTGGCGCAGACGGCAAGCCGCTCGCAGCCGCGTTTGTCAGCTACGCGACGGCCTACCCGCATCCGAACTGGGCGGAGCAGAATGCCGCCGACTGGGAACGCGCCATTATTGTGTGCACGCGCCGCCTGTTGGCCGAGAGCGGCATCGAGCCGCAACAGATCGCAGCGGTCAGTTTCAGCGGCCACATGCAAGGGGCGTTGGTCGTGGACTCAGCCGGCAATCCGTTGCGCCCCGCCATCATCTGGGCAGATCAACGCGCCGCCCCGCAAGCCGAGGCGATGGCGCAAGCCTACGCATCCGACACAAGCGCTATTTATCGGCGCACCGGTCATCGCATCAGCCCAGCCTACACCGCCGCAAAGGTGATGTGGATCAGGGACAACCAGCCCGATATCTACCGCGACATCGGGGTTGTGTTGCAGGCGAAGGATTACGCTGCGTTTCTGCTCACCGGTGTTTTCGCCACCGATTATTCCGACGCCTCCGGCACGCAGGTCTTTGACCTTGAGAAGCGGGAGTGGTCCGACGACCTGATGCGCGCCTTCGACATTCGCTCCGGCATCTTTCCCCAAGCCTGCCCCTCAACGCAAGTGATCGGGCATGTAACCTCGCAGGCGGCCTCAGCCACAGGGTTACTGGCAGGGACGCCGGTCGTAATCGGCGGCGGCGACGGGGCGTGCGCCACGGTCGGCGCTGCCGTGATTCGCGCCGGTGATGCGTATACCTACATCGGGTCGTCGTCGTGGCTGGCGTTGAGCACGCGCGCGCCTATGTTTGACACGGAACAGCGCATCGTCAATTTCGCCGCACTCGACCCCGATCTGTACTTTTCACTCGGCAACATGCAGGCAGCCGGCGGCGCGTTCGACTGGATCGAGCGGGTGCTGCGCGACGCTGGCGTCAGCGAGGCCGGACATAGCGCGCTTGATGCGCTTGCGGCTGGGACGCCTCCGGGGGCAGGTGGTGTGTTGTGCCTGCCGTACCTGCTGGGCGAGCGCAGCCCGCACTGGAACCCGCGCGCTCGCGCAGCATTCGTCGGGCTGGCGATGTCGCATGGCCGCGCGGAGATGGTGCGCGCGGTGCTTGAAGGCGTGGCGTTCAACATGCGCTGGATTATGGACGTCCTCCGCAACCTGACTGGGCCGGACGGCGTTGCCTCGATGCGCGTCATCGGCGGCGGGATGCGCAGCGCGCTGTGGCGGCAGATCTTTGCGGATGTCTACGGACTGCCGCTCTCGCGCCCCCACCTCGACCTGGCGGCCACGTCGCTCGGAGCGGCCATCGCCGGAGGCATTGGCGTCGGGCTGTTCCCCGATTTCAACGTGGTCGAGACCCTGATCCCCATCGAGCCGGCAGAACGCCCCGATCCTGTGAACAACGCGCGCTACGAGAAACTGTACCCGCTGTTCCAGCGCACCTACGCCGCCCTCAAGCCGGTGTTTGACGAGCTAGTGATGCTGCAGTAGGACGCCTATGAGACCAGACAACCTGGGCAGCGCGTTTGTGCGCATCGTGCAGGCAGTGAGTTCGGCATTGCGCCCGTCGCCAGGACATCAATCCATCGACACGATCAAGGATCAAATCGACGCCAGCCTGCAATGGGTGTCGTCACAGCCCAATAGCACAGCATTATGGGCCAAGGTGCAGTCCACTGTGGAGAATGAACTCACTGTCTTCTGGACTATGGGCATGCTGAAGGGCGCCGCTGAGGAGGAGGCCTTCTTCGCGCGTTGCGATGAGAGCACAATGACCAAGGCAGATATCGCCGCGCAACGCGTGGTCTGCCTCATCGGCGTTGCACCTGTCACCCCCGGGCAGTTCACTCTCCTGACCGTGGAGCAACGCTGCCTGCCATCCGCGCCGCCCAGGTCACGTGCCTCTGGCAATTAATGGGGCAAGTGCTATAGCCATATCAGATCGTTTCGTTTATTGAGGAGGTATTTACCCCATGCGTTATCACTACTACACCGCAGATGTATTCACCGATCAGCCGTTTGGCGGCAACCCATTGGCCGTGTTCCCAGACGCGCGCGGGTTGAGTGCGCAACAAATGCAACGCATCGCTGCCGAGTTTAACTACTCCGAGTCCACTTTTGTGTTCCCGCCCGATGATCAACGCCATACTCGACGCGTGCGTATCTTCACGCCCAGCACAGAGATGACCTTCGCGGGACACCCAACCGTCGGCACGGCGCACGTGCTGGCAGCAACTGGCGACATTCCACTGATCGGCGCCGTCACTCGCGTCATCTTCGAAGAAGGCGTCGGGCCTGTGCCGGTCGCGATCTATGCGCAGGATGGCAAGCCGGTCTTCTCGCAACTGACCGCGGCGAAGCTGCCTGAGTTTGGCCCGCCGGCGCCACCCGTGGATGTCATCGCCGGTATGCTGTCGATCAATGCCGCAGACATCATGACCGGCGTCGATTTCCCGCAGAGCGCCTCCTGCGGCGTCCCATACCTCTTCGTGCCGTTGCGCAGCATTGACGCTGTTCGACGGGTGCGCTTGAACCACCCACTGTGGGAGAAACACTTCGCGTCTCTGTGGGCGCGCTGGATTTACCTGTTCAGTTACGAGGTGGAACGCGCTGGCTCGCATCTGCATGCGCGCATGTTTGCGCCATCGCTTGGCATCAGCGAGGACCCGGCCACAGGTTCCGCAGCGAGTGCGCTTGGCGGGTACCTCGGCGTGCGCGACCCGCGCACCGACGACACGCTACGGTGGCGCGTGGAGCAAGGCTTCGAG
>CAIXPS010000350.1 GCA_903921365.1 uncultured bacterium
GACTGGTCGCGCTTCAAGGCTGGCTACAAGGTGTTGCTGTGGCCTGATTGTGATGCGCAGCGTGCGAAGCTCTCCAAGGAAGAAAAAGAAGCTGGCGTTTTAGCTGAAAGCAAGCCGATTTTGCCTGAAGACAAGCAGCCCGGCATAAAGGCGATGGAACAGATCGCGCAGATATTGATCGCCAAAGGCTGCAAGGTGCGCCTCGTTGATATTCCCGCGCCGGGTGAAAAGCCTTCAGGTTGGGATATTGCAGATGCGGTTACGGAAGGCATGGATGCGGAAGCGCTGATGTCGTTCATTAAAGCGAATCAGCGCTCCCCTGGCGCACGAGCTGCTGAAAGCATTTCACCCGCAACCGGGGCTAACGCGGAAGAGTGGTCTGACAACTTATTTATGAAGTCGGGCAGCCTGCGCGAGTGTCGCGAAAACGTTTATATGATCTTGCAGCATCACCCCGGCTGGAAGGGAGTGTTATGGCGTGATGAATTTTCTAATCGAATCGTGCTGAGGCGTGATTCGCCGATAGGTAAGAAGGCTGGCGAAGAGTGGTTGGAAGAGGACGATTTCAAGCTCGGCCTGTGGTTGGCTAAGAGTCAGGATTTATTTATCAAAGCAAACGTCATGCTGGCTGAGGCTATTCGTGCCGAGGCGGATGAAAATAAATATCACCCAGTGCGTGAGCAGCTCGATGCGCTGGTGTGGGATGGTGTGCCGCGCGTGAGCGATTGGCTCACAAAATACGTTGGTGTGCCAAGTTCGGATTATGTGATGTTGGTGGCGCGTTACTTCCTGATCGGGATGGTGGCGCGCATTTATAAGCCCGGTTGCAAGATGGATGCGGCTTTGATTCTCGAAGGCCTGCAAGGCGCTGGGAAAAGCACTGTAGCTAAGATTTTGGCGGGCGGAGATCAATGGTTTTCCGATACCGTTTTCATGATGGGCGATAAAGACTCATTCCAAGCGTTGCGCGGTCGGTGGGTATATGAGCTGGCGGAGCTAGATGCATTCGGCAAGGCAGAATCAACCCGCGCAAAGGCTTTTATAAGCTCATCCACCGATAGTTACCGTGCGCCATACGACCGCACATTTAAAGATCATCCCCGCCAGTGCGTGTTCATCGGCACGACAAATCAATACGAGTATTTCAAAGACTCTTCGGGCAACCGGCGCTATTGGCCTGTAAGCAGCTCTGGCGAGGTTAATACGGCAGGCTTGCGTGTCATACGGGATCAGTTGTTTGCGGAGGCTGTAGCTTTATTTAAGGCGCAGGAAAGATGGTTCCCAACGAAGGATGAACAAGAGAAATTATTCGGTCCAGAGCAAGAAGCGCGTGAGCTGGCAGATCCGTGGATGACTGCGATCAGCGGCTGGTTGAATAGCCACTCGCTGCCGGAAGTGTCCTCGCTTGAGATTTTAACCAGTGCACTGAAGGTAGAGGTTTCAAAAATTGATGGCGCAAGGCAAATGACAACTCGGGTGGGGATTTGCATGCGCAAGCTGGGATGGGGAAAGAAGCGAAAGTCTGATGGTGCGCGCGAGTACGTTTACACCAGACCAAAAAAAGAGGGCAGCGATGAGCCAATTCCGTTTTAACCAGAGATGGCAAAAGGTTGCGGAGGGCGTCCAACGTGCGGCGTTCTGTCCAACCTCCGCCGAAAAGGTTAGACGGATGAAAGCCTCGCTGTTATTGGGTTTGTCCAACCTCCCAACCTCGTCCAACCTAGCCGCCCGCAGGCAGGCGCGCACACCCGCGCATATACGCGCACACGCGCACGCCTGTATGCATATCCCTGTTAGGTTGGTTAGGAGGTTAGACAGTAGCTTGATTACTTTAAATATTTTACGTCCAACCTCGGCAAATGAGGTTGGACAAACGAAAGGGGGTTGGACGAATGGAAGCTGAGAAACGGCCCAGTGGCTGGATGCGCGCCGAAATGCCAAGTGTGGCAGCCATCGTGGATGATTTCCGTGCTGTTTTTGGCGCAGAAACAATTAATGACGGGCTGCGCGAGTCAATGAAGGACGGCTCGTTTTACGCTCAAGATTTTGTGACAGGCAAGACCATCGGCATGCCGCCTATCGTGAAGCGGAGTGGAGTTGGCCACGATGGGATTGAATGGGTGGTTTATGCGGAAAATTGAATACGCGCTGCCATCTCAGTTTTATCGAGATCCATCCGAATGCGTTGAAGTGGTAAATAACATTCGCAAGGCGGCAAAGCGTAAGGCGGATCGTGCGCGAAAGAACAAAAGCATGCGCATTCAAGCATTGGTCAAACAGGCTATGAAGAACGGTGGAGGCAATCATGGCAGATGAGTACATCAAGGTGCGGATGCAGCAATGGGCAGAGTGGTTGCTGCAACGCGAGAGTGGAGGCCTTGGCTTCCCGAGTGAATGTTCTTACACCCGAATGCAACAACGGAGTGATTCATCCGGCTGCATCTCTCCAAATATCGATGTGGATGCGATGCAGGTTGAAGATGCTGTGCGTGAACTGCCGAGTTACTTAAGAGATACAGCGCGCGCGTTCTATGTTGCACCAGGAACGATTGAGCAGAAAGCGAAGGCGTTGCGGTGTCATAGGGATACGGTCTATGCCCGCATTGAGAAGGTGCATGTGTTCGTGTTGAACTGTCTAGCATTGCGTCCTAAAAAAATTGCTTGACCCAATCCGACACTATCGGTATAAAGCTGCTATTCTGTGTTTCACTGTCACTCCAGCAAGCCCACATGACGAAAGTCGGTGGGTTTTTTCATGCCCATAGCAGCCGCCAAACCTTGTAGACATCACGGTTGCAATGCCTTGGTGCGTGATGGTGGTGGCTATTGCGCCGAACATAAGCGCGAGGTGAAACAGAAGGTCGAACAACAACGCGAATCATCTACTCAGCGCGGCTATGGTTACAAGTGGCAGCAAGCCCGCGTGCAGTTCCTGAGAGAGCATCCATTGTGTGAATGCCCTGAGTGCAAAGCTGGTGATGTGCGCGTGATAGTGGCTACAGTTGTTGACCATATCACCCCGCACAAGGGTGATATGAAATTATTCTGGGATAGAAAGAACTGGCAAGCAATGTCGAAGTCTTGCCACGATAAGAAGACAGCGCGTGAAGATGGGCGGTGGGGGTAGGGGGTGAAAATCTCTACAAGCCGCCAGACCTAGAC
>CAIXPS010000351.1 GCA_903921365.1 uncultured bacterium
TGATCTTCAGAAGGATCAGGTCGACAGTACCATATTAGACTTGCCCGGAATACGGGATGGCGGTTTTCGGCCTCTTGTGTCTTCTGGCCGCAAGGTGATTTTTACGTTTGGCAGCCCCGACAAAGTGTAAAAGTCAAGCCTTGCCAAGAGCCAAAATGGCATCAAAATCCACTCATCCCTTATTTCCTGCGCAAGTCTATTGATGATTCCGGATAATATCGCTGGTTCTGACTTCGGTGATTTCAATACCTGTCATCGTCTCTTCGCTGAATGGCTATTCCCCCATTTACATCCCCGCGATCTGCTTTGCGCTTTCAAGATTTCCTGTACTTCGGAGAAGATCGCGGTGTCAACAAGGCAGGTGGTAAAATACCTGCAAAGAATGTGAAGTTATTTATACTTCGCCCTCCGGGCACCTCACTTTTTTGCTACCCAGACATGCTCCGCGGCAAATGATTTAGCTGTCGATCTGCAAGTAGCCAGATGCGTGACGTATGCGGTGGAAGTTCAATTTCGATGCCGTCAACCTCGGCAGCCATTAGATCGCTGATGATGCCGGGTCCCCAATTGTGTACCCAAGCGTGATCTTGACTCACCAGTTCGCACACACTTAACTTGATGTGTAGCGGGCGTTCGCCGGTGTTGATCGCCACTACCGCCCAGCGGCCTTCACCCAGCCCGCGCACGGCCACTTTTTCGTCGCGTCGACTGCCGAAAGCCGGTATGCGCGCTGCTTCCGGACACGCTGAGGTGTCGCAGAAGCGCCAGAGCAGTTGACGGTCCGGTGCGCAGCGATCGAGTGGGTCGGAGGTACACAGGTTACTGCCGGTGATTGCTTGCCAAAGCGCCAGCGTTTGCACTTCGTCGGGGGTGAGGTGGGTGTGGAAGTCGCGCACTAACATCGCATCGGGATCGGTGTGGAACCAGCGTTGATCGAGAGGTAGCGCTCCCTGCGTGGCCTCAAGCATGTTTTGCGGATTAATGCCTTCTGACCATTGCGCCCCCACGTCTCCACCTACACGCATGCCGTCTACCAGTCCCAGACAGGGCGCGTATGGTGCGATGCAGCCCAGCAGATAACGCTCAGGCCCCAACTCTTCGCGGATGGCGGTCATCGCATCGCGCAGGTATTCGACCGACGTGCGTCCGGGTTGCGCCGGACGGATATCCGCTGGATTGAAAAGACCGAAGTAGATAAAATCCGTCTTCAGGTAGCCAAGTCCCCACTGTACCAAAGTGGCCACGACATGGCGTAAATAGGCGATCGCTTCGGGATGGCTGGTGTCGAGGTGATAATATTCTTCATCCGCGTAGTGCCATAGTCGGTGCTCGCCGTAGTACCGCCAAGCCGTGAGCACGCTGCCGTCACGGGCATGCATCAGCCAGTCGGGATGTTCTCGTGCCAGCTGACTGCGGCTACCCACCATGAAGGGGCCAAGCCATAGCCCGGGGGTGAAGCCGGCAGCACGGATCGCGTGGAACGCTTCCTTCAGTCCACCGGGCCAGAGGTGATTTGGTTCCAGCCAATCCCCTAGGCTGGTGCAGTTGCCGGCATCGATTTGGACTGTTGTTATACCACCGCGGTCAGGTAGCGCACACAGGCCAGCGAGCATGCGGTCCAGGTCCGCGCGGCTAAAGTGGTGAAAGTAATAATACCAGGAACAGAGCAGACGGTGCTGCGGACGCGCGCGCACGCCCATCGCCCGACCAATATCTGCGGTGATGGCCGTCACCAGTGCCCAACCGTCACTGTCTCCCGCTACGCGCAGCAGTGGCAGCAGCACTTCGCCATCTACGGCTGCGATGCCTTCGGTATCTATGCCGCATCGTATGCTGTCTGCTTGCCACCACATCGAGCAGGTCAACCGTGCTAAATCTTCACACCAGATACCCAACGCTGGGCCGGCAGGGATGAGTGCCGCAGTGCAGGCGTGGCTCTCTTGCGGCGTGCCGGCGGGTAAATCGATGATCCCGTTGCCACCACCGATCCCGCGCGGTATTGTCCACGCCCGTGGAGCACCACTGATAATTCCTCCTTGCAGCACTTCGATCCTTTGCGGCGCTCGCTCAACCCCAAGCAAGCGCAGTTGTAGATGCAATTGCGTTGCATGCTCTGTCACAGTTAACTCGACATCGCTGCCATCAGCCAGTCGCCAGCAGGCCTTGCTTGCATGTTCCTGCCGCTCGACTGTCACAGCCACTGCGCGCAGTGGCTGTCCGTCGATGGCCGGATAAAAGCCGTGAAACGCAATGCCGTAAGCCTCGAAATCCAGCGCGCCGTCATCGGCGAGTCGATATGTTGGTGTTTCCAATGTAGTGCTCCTAATGTGCGCTTCGCCCAGATTTCATTCAGAGTTACGGCATAATTACCTGGCAAGACTTATATCAAATACATGCCGTAATCTTATACAATTTTGTGCCATGTGGCGGAATAAGTGCCTCGATACGCTCTTTAACTATCCCCAGGTCTTCGCGGCTCCATAATTCCTGGACATGCGCGCTCCCAGTGATTCCCAATTCGGCCAGTGTGGCAGAGATGAACACTTCATCACATTCGCCGACATTAAATAATGCCAGATAGACTCCACCGTTCGGATGTTGGGCCGTCCAGGCGATGCGATAATCGTTGTGGAAAAGCAGGCGGTTTGCAGTGCATTCGCGGTGCATCTCCAGCACGTCGCGATTCGTGAGCAGTGACAGCGTCCACGGGTCTAGTACGCGCATGTCGCCGCCGAACATCAATGGTGACTTGGCAATACACCATAATGTCATCAGCAGTCGCTGCTCTTCGGTGGTGAAGTTGGAGAAGCGCGGTAATTTCGCCGGGTTGCGACGTATGCTGATGATGCCCAACGGCAGCATGTCGGCATCCGGCCAGTGTCCGGCGCCGCAGTGCGGATTCCACTGCTCGAGCAGGGTGAACATGCGCAGCAGTTGTGGCCATTCATCCCAAAAATCGCCGCTGATGCGCCA
>CAIXPS010000352.1 GCA_903921365.1 uncultured bacterium
GTCATACCAGAAACTTTGGCCGTACTTCTGTACCTCAATATTGGGGTTTCCATTTGATTCACTCATATTCCATTCTCCAAAGCCATAATTACATGCACCATACTGCCGCGCGCGGATAAAATCTGCAATCCACAAGGGAAGCAAAGCCGTCACGGGCAGGCGGATTGCCGGCAAAGGCGTCAAGCTTATGCGCCGGACTAAAGCGCTTTAGTTGCGACTTTCTGGCCGGATGGCGCCGCCGAATTGCTATCAAAATGTGATAACAAGTCTTCTCCGCCCCAGGCACTCAAATATGGTGCAATTACACCACGAATATGTCATTATATCCAGTTAGACCCGATTTTACTAAACAAGGTTTGTGCGTGCTTCGTATAATAAATAAATGAGTTGGATACGGCTACACCACCACGACTGTGGTGCCGGCGGACGGTAAAAGGTTCATCGTATAGCGTTCAACCGGGTCGTTTTCGGGCATGGTCCAGCGCCAGATCCAGTGGGCATTTGGAGACGGCACGTTTACGCAACCGTGGCTGCGCTGCACGCCATAATCATTATGCCAATACGTGCCGTGGAAGGCGATGCCGTTGCCGACAAAGTAACTCACCCAAGGTATCCCCGGCAGGTCGAAATAATCCGAATCGCCCGCGCGCCCGCCGTACATGTGCTGAGAGGGCGTCTTGCGGAAGACAAAGAACGTGCCGGGAGGGGTGGCAAAGTTGCCCTTCTCACCCAGGTCAGGGAAGACCGCACCTGTCGCCGCGCGACTGGTGAACACTTCCTTATCCTTCTCAAACGCGCGCACCTTTTGCTCGCGCAGGTTTACGACGATCTTCTTGTCCGCAGGATCGACATCCGCCGAAATTGGCTTGAACTCTTCAATCGGGATCACGCGCAGGTGCTTGCCATTCACATAGTACAGGCTGGGGAAGGATTCGTCTTCCACCTGATACCACAGGTCGCCGCTATTCAAATCGCGCGATTTAACCACTTTCGTGACTTTATAAACCGTTCCGCCATAATAGCGATATTTGGTGCGCGGGCCGTCATTAGACGGCGCCGACCGCGCATCCGTATAGGGAACAGTGACCTCTGCCCAAAACCCATCCGTCCCTGCGTCGGCAACGGGTGTATTCAGCTTCCAGTCGACTGGATGGATCAACGCTGAATGGACATAACCCCCTTCTACCTCATACCAGAACTTGTTGTGCCAGTTTCCCGAGTCGGTCTCCAACTCGGCATAGATGGGCAAAACAGCATCGGGCATCATCACACTGACCGTTCTGGCATCGAGATTCGGCTCGGTGCGAACGGCAACTCCATAGGATATGGCGCGAGCGAATCCGATGATTGGTCGTTTCACCACTGGCGCCACATCCTGTCCGTCAGTGTAGCGATTAATCTGAGGCAGCGGCGGCAACAGCGCTCTGCTCATTAGTAATGAGCTTAACTTCAAGAACATACGGCGATTCAATCTCATAACCCTTGGGAGTTTAGTCGCGAACGCCTGTTTCATCAAGGGCTACACGCGCGCATGTGCGAATTCGCGTATTACAATTGATGCGGGTTATTCGGGTATATGCGCACAGGACATGACTGATGACCGACTCCGAGACACTACTCACCATTTTCCTGATCGTGCTGATTGCCGTCATTGCGGCATGGTCGGCGCTTTTTGTTGCGTCGATACAGTACAAGCGCCGGTATCTGGCGATCATGGCTGATATCACGCAAGCCCTTCAGGAAACTCACGATCAGATCGAGGCGCTGCGACAGTTTGCGCTGGAAGCTCCTGCTGATGACGACCCGCCATACGGGCCGATGGTCGCCGATTTGAATGCGCGCCTGGAACGCGCTTCCGAAAGCTACCGCAGTTGTGCGGCCCAGACAAACGTCCTGGAGCAGGCACAACCACTCACACCTCCGCGTCTGCCGGATAAGATCGTATTAGCGCCCAGCCAGTTGCGCCCATGGCGTGAGCAATTGGGGTATGCGCAGGAAATCGTCGGACAGGTGGAAACACTGCAAAGACAGGCGGCAGGCGCGTTGCAGCAGGGAAATGAAATCCACAAGCTGCCGATCAGCATAGCAGAACGCGCGCGCAGCCTCTGGAGCGCGTCAGAACGCGCGCTGAAGGTCTGTCAAACGCTGCAGGCCGCCGGGGTCATGGGTGAAGCGCTTGACGCGGTGATCGCAACTGCGCAGGATCACAGGCGCGTGATAGGCGCATTGCCCGACTACTACCAACAGGATTCCGACGTTGATGTCCTGGCAAAAGCTGCGCCCGACAGCGTGCGCGATGCCTGGCAGAAGCTTGGCGCCGTCGAGAAACCTGTGTACGATGCGTTGCGGCGCGTCCAGGGCTGGCAGTCGGCTTACGACGAGACCAGGGATAGCGTTAGCGTGTTGCAGTCCGAACTCGCCACGGCAGAACGCGTGTTACAGCAATTGCCAGCATCGATCGACGTCAGCCGGCATGCGGCCGAGTTTGACGAACTGCGCGACCGCACAGAGGTCATCCAGAAGACTTGGCGCGCGCCCGAAGTGCATCGACTGGCCGATCTATCGAATGCCGCAACAGTGCATATCGGCGCCATTCAGGATTGGACGGTGGGCGTCATGTCGGTTCACAAGACGTTCCAGGGGCTGGAGCAGGCGATCACTTCCAACGACCAGCTCATTGAGCTGATCGAGGGTGTGATGAGCGATCTGGCGCAGGCGCCGCAATGTCGCGTGAAATGGACCAGCAGCGTGGCTGAACTGGGGCAAATTCAGGCTTTGCAGTCGTCGATCGGCGCCACGACGCAATCACGCGACCCTGCCCGGCTGGCGACCGATCTTGACAACTCACTGGACCTGGGGCTGCGCGCTGAGTCGCTGGAAGCCCGCGTCAACGAGACGCGTGACAGCCATCGCGAGCTTGTTGCGCTGGGCGAAACACCTGAGTTTCAGACCCGTGACCACTGGTTCCACGACGTTGCCGCGCTGCACGTCGACGCGATGGTGTATTCCCGCGACAACTGGCCGGATCAAGATGGCGTGGTCAACCTGAAGACAGACGCGATGGCATTGCTGAAGCGCGAACAGGAACTGCGCCCTCTGATGGCGAATGAGCCTGTCCCAGAAGAGGAGTTCGAACAGTGGATCATGCACCTCGGCGCCTACGTGCGCGAACGGCGCGGTCTGCAGGCGCGCCTGGATAGCATCACGAAGAAGTTACGCGCGATGGTGCGGGCTGAGAAAGCGGCGCAGACGGACATCATGCAGATGCAGGCCGCCATGGGGAAAATCGAGCGCGCCATTGAGCAAAACGCGCGCGCGTCGGCGGTGATGGGCGCGTGGAACGAACTGATGTCGCTGCGGGATGACGGCCGGCATCTGGCTGAGATGCTCGAAGACCGCGTCAACGGCAAGGTGGACGAGAAGGCGACGGCCGTTTCACAATGGCAGCAGGAGTGCCTCGAGACAGTCGGCGCACTGTTGCAAGCGCTTAAGACCGAGGCAGAGGCGGCTCGCCACAATCTGACTGCGCAGGTCGAGGCGCTGGTTGAGATTGCCCCGCTGGACACTGAGCCAAGCATGGTGACCGCGCAACAGTTATTAAACGAAGTGCCAGCGCGTCAGATCGGCGCGAAAGATGGCAGCCGGGTTGACATCACTCGCATCGGCGCCCTGGTTGACCAGATCAACAGCGCTTACGAGCGCTTCGTGCGCCTGGCGGAGGCGCTTGATGATCTCGATCATCGCGTCGTGGTGCAACTTGAGCCGCGCGTCACGCGCCTGGACGTGGCGCACGCGACTGCGGTGGAAACACTAAAGGAGCTACAGACACTGCAACGCCAGATTCCGTTCATCAAACCACTGCAAGTGACATGTGAAGAGGCCGACCAGATGAACGAGTTGTTCAACCAGGCCGAAGCCGGGCTGGATGACATGTCCCGGAATGGGCGCACTGCCAAGTCGGTGGTCAGCCGGCTGGACGGATTGATCCAGCAGTTCCAGCACATTGCCAATCACGGCGCGGGCGCACAGGCGGATATCGAGCGCGACCTGACGAGATTGCATGCGGTGTGGGATCAATACAACCAGTGGATGCGGCAGCTAAAGCGTTTCCGTGACCTGCAGTCCCGGACAGATCAGGACTTGACCAGGGAAGTGGGCGGGCGGCTCGCGGAAATTGACCAGTGCTTCATGGACATTCAACGCCGTTATAAGGGACGTCCGCTGGCGCTTGACGCAGCTTGCCGCGAACTGGAAAGCTTGCTCAAAGACACCAGCCGCAATATTGAGGTGCAGCGCGACACCGGGCGCGAGGCGATCTCCGCGCAGACGATCATGAATGCATAATCCTCACTTGCCGGGTTTCCCAGGCCTCCCGGGCTTGCCGGGTTTCTCTGATTTCACATCCGTTGGCAAGGGTGGAAGCGTTGGCGTCACAGTGGCCGTCGCGATGGGTGTAAGCGTAGGCGTTTGCGTGGGCGGCGCGAACTGCGTCGGCAGATCGGCCAGTGTCGCGGATGGGCTCATGACCGGGGTCAACGTTACAATCGCGGAGAAAGTCGCGGTAGTGGTCATCGTCGCAATTGTGCGCGCTGTCGGTTGTGTCATGTTGTCGCGCGGGGCAATCGCCAGAGCAATTGCGGCAATGACATAGCACGGCAACGTCAGCAGGATGATCCCGATCAATACGCTATATATCGACCTGCGGCGGGCGAGAAGATTGGATAGATGCTGCATCAACACTGCTATTATAGGTTTGATACCCAAAGTCAGGAGGTCTTGCAATGTCCCGACCAATCCACATCCATCCTTCCAACCCCAGACTGTTTGAGTTTCGCGATAAGCCACTCGTCCTTATAACAGCGTCCGAGCATTACGGCGCGGTCATCAA
>CAIXPS010000353.1 GCA_903921365.1 uncultured bacterium
CCCATAATCCCGCTCAAATTCAGTCTCGAATAGCTTTAAGATTTCTGGTTCTGCATTTTTTTGTGCAATTACGGCATAGTCTGGGCTTGCGCCTGAAAAAACCTCATTTAAACTAGGGTGTTCATTTTCTGCAAGTTCTTTTGACTCTTGAAGCCGTACAACTTTATTTCTTAAAAACCCTTGATGCTCTGTAACAAATGAAAGTAACTGTGCAGGTATAGGTCGTTGATGCGAAGGATCAAGATAAAAATTCCGCGTGGCGACGACAATATTTTCTGGATTCGGTGTTTCCATAATCAGAAGACCGCCAGGCTTAAGTACTCTCAGGGCTTCGGCAACTAAAGTCCTTAATTGGTCGAACGTTATGTGCTCCACAACGTGAAAAGCCGAAACGATTGACTGGCTGTCATTTGGCAAGGTTGCTAAGTAGGTAACAGCATCTCCTCTTTGTGCTGGCAAGCCTAGTTGAACGCAAGACGATAGCATCCCTTCATCTAGGTCAACTCCAAATGGTAAAAATTCTAACTCACCCATCAGTTCGAGCCATTCTCCTCGTCCGCAACCAGCATCAAAAGTCGCCGAACCTGGGTATAAATCAGCCAATGGTTTAGCCAATGGCAAATATTGCCTACGGAGCAACTTGATCACTTCCCGCGGTGCGTAATAGCGATCTTCGAATGCCCGATAAAACCCGTCACTCATAACGAACACCTTACTACGGGAGGAATCCATGCCACGCCAACGAATTGATCTTTGTCTACATTGACCATATTGAATACCAATGCTCGATCAGTCCACTCATAATTTTTCTCAAGATGTGTGTCATCCGAATGGAGCGCAATAGCTACTGAATAACTTCCAGGTCCAAGATTGGCCTGAAAATCGAAATTAAAAACGATAGTTTGATTACTGTGTAGATTATGCAAACCGCGATTTAAATGATAAGTATTAGTTCCAAAAACTGGCTGACCGAGTCTGTCCTTAATCATATAGCCTACCACCAAATCCTGAATATTTGCATTACAGGTCATCGTGACGCATAGCGAAACGGCCTGCCCAACCGCGACCATTTCAATCGGCTGATTAGTTACATCCAGAAGAACCACATCAGCCAACGTAACTTCACCTGTCCCAGAAATTGTTCTCACGCTCCCATCTTCCGCTTCTTCCTGCTTCACACATTGATTCTGATGGTCTGCCAACATAGCATTATAGAAGTCCATCACAGCCTCCGGCTCCCCTTGCATAGCAAGCTTCCCGGTATCTAGCAAGATGGCGCGGTCACAGATGGATTGGATGGCACCTTTATCATGCGAAACGAGTAGTAAGGTGGTACCTTGCCTGCGAAAGTCTCGGATCCGATCGAAACTCTTGTGCTGGAAATAGGCATCACCCACCGATAACGCCTCATCTACAATCAACACATCTGGCCGTCTGGCTGTGGCCACACTAAACGCAACACGCATTTGCATACCGCTGGAATACACACGAACAGGCTGATCCATATAATCACCAATTTCGGCAAACGCCTCAATTTCAGGCATTAGATTGGTGATCTCTTCAACGCTCATGCCGAGCAACTGCCCCGTCATAAA
>CAIXPS010000354.1 GCA_903921365.1 uncultured bacterium
ATTCGCCGATCTCTTCGTCGTTGTAATCGCGCACCCCATATTTTCCCCATGTTCTGTCGTTTCCGGTTTGCCTTGGCAACCCAAGAGTTGCTACGATCTAAGCCATTTTAGTATTTACTCACTCTCCTCGCTCCCTAACATCTCTTCTTGAATGAACGACATGCCAGTTATGCTGACACAGATTATGGGTTGGCGCTTGGCGTAATTGTGAAATTGTTCAAGGAGACCAGTTCTTGGCACACACATTTTGCGGCGATAACACGCGCCACATGCTCGCAACTGAGCAGGTGAGTTGGGTAACGAATATCCGGGCGGCCAACTCATGAAAGTCGCCCCTGCCATCCGCATCACGCTGACTGTGCTGGGTGTACTCATCGTGGTGATCGCATTCATCGCGGTGCTGGGCATCGGTGCAGCCACAAATCCACCCCCACTTCGGGTGGTCGTCTCTGTGAAAGATCTACCCGCCGGTAGTCGGCTTACTGCTTCCGACTATCGCATTGTCGATCAAGTGATTGATCCGAGTCTCGCGCGACTGTATGTGCAAGAGAGCGACCTGACGGCTTACGACGGCGCATATGTTGTGGATGACATGCGTCGTGGCGACCCTCTCAACAAGGTCAAACTTGCTGCGGGTCAGGCGGACCAGTTGCGTCGTTACGCGCTCGTGCTGACGGACAGCCAGGATGTGGTGATGGTCTTGCCGGTAAACCCCGACATCATCCCCGATCAGATCAGCACTGGCGACTACGTCAATATCCTGTTTGCCGGCGGCAACGATGTTGGCCTAAACCAGTTGCCGGATGCGACGCAGACACCGGTAAGCGACCAATCCCAGCGTGGATATGGCGCGACGCCAACTTCAACGCCGCAGCCCGGTTACGGCATGGTTGTTGCCACGGAGACACCAACTGTTACGCCCACACCGCGCATTGTGTTGCCGCTGGCAGATCTGATGCTTGAACGCGTTCTGGTGCTACAGATCAACCACCAGCAATTACAGAATCCCAGCTATGGCGCAAACGGGGCGACCAGCGATCAACCCTATATCGAAGGGCCGATCACCAGCATCGTCGTCAAGGTGCCGCGCACTTTCCAGACACTGCTGGGATTCGCCATCGCGACCAGCAAACTGCGTTTCAGTGTTGCGTCACCGCTCCTGCAAGCCCGTGATGTGAAACCGCATTTGGGTGTGGACTGGCAGAAGTACATCGATATGTATCGCTGGAAGGAGGCACAATCCGGCTTGCGCGGTGAGACGCTGACGAACACGCTGTACCCGCTCTATACGCCTGTGGTGCCTCCTACCGCAGTCGCTACGGCAACCTCTGCGACACCTAACGTGCTACCGACGCCGGTTAAGCCTTGATTTGAACCTTACCCTTTCGCTGAACCATTTACTGGGAGTGTGAAATGCCAGACGTAAAACAGGCGCTGAACCTTGACGATGACAACCACATCCGACTGGTGTCGGCGTTGACCACGATGGGCGACGAAAACGCGCTCTTCAGCACGTATCCTGCCGCCGGTCCGAACAAGATACGCTTTGTGGCGCGGGCGCAGTCATTGTCAGATGTCGAGGAAGTCGTGCGCCGGTACCACGCCAATGTGTTTTTGATCGATCACCAGATGGCGCGTGGCGCAGGGGCAGGCGAGGCGCTCATTACATTGGTTCAGCGGTTGCGTCACAACCCGGAATACCCAATCATCACGATTGGCCTGTGTTACGACCCCACGTGGGTGAAGACGTTTGAGGAGGCCGGGGCACTCGGCACGGTCAATGGCCCGCTGACAACGCTTGAATTACAGCGCCTCAACGATGAACTGCCGGTGGCGATGAACAAAGCCATGCAGGAGCGGCTGCGTCCCGATTACATCAGCCGTTTCAGCGACGGTGCGATCAAATTGATCGACTCGGGTGCATGGCAGCGTCAGACCATCAGCGTATGGTCCACCAAGGGCGGTGTGGGCAAGTCCTTCCTGGCGCGTGAAATTGCCGTTGCGCTGGGGGTGATTTGCGACCGGCGCACGCTCCTGGTGGATGCGGATATGAACTGCGGGGATCAGCACACCTACCTGCGACTCAGCCCGAACCAGAATATCTGGGGGCTGGCCAAGGTGTTCAAGACCAACGGCAACACCCTCACCCCTGCGATGGTACAGCAGTATCTGACGCCCTATGCCGCGAACCTCAGCGTTCTGCTTGGCGCGCACGATATGGCGATGACCGCCCAGGCGGAGTTGCGCGGTCGCCAGGGTGAGGCCTATGCAGAAGCCCTGTTGGATACGCTGGGCGCGATGGGTTTCGACTTCATCATCTTCGATCTCGGTCAGAACTTCGCTGAGCCCATGCATCTGGTGCCGCTGAAACGGTGCAGCCTGAACCTGGTCGTGGTGACCAGCGAGAAGAGCACCGCGCTTGAGATGGAGATGGCGCTGAATGGGCTGCGCAATGAGCGCGAGCTCAAGCTGGACAACGCGCGTTTCCGCTTACTGCTCAACAAATGGGACGACCGCATCGGGTTGGATGCGCGCGAACTGATTCACCGGCTGGGTCTGCCGGAGTTCGCCCGCGTTCCCTTCGGCACCGATCTCAAGGTGGATATATCGCTCAACCAGTCCAAACCGCTGGTGCTGGATCCGCCCAATGAGGTCTCGAACGCCATTATCGGCGCGGTAAATGGCCTGTACCGACCGCTTGAGACCTTGTGGAGCGGGCGGAAGGGCAAGGCGAAGAAGAAGTTCAGGCTGCCTTTCTTCGGTAAGCGCCATGCAAAAACACTGCGTTGACGGGAGAGAAGAATGACCAGTGACAATAACCGTTTAAGCATCGGTGTGATCGACGACACTGCGTCATCGCTGAGTGATTCCATCCGCGAACGCCAGGAGAACGCGCTCAATTCGATTGACCTGAAGCTGACTGCGCGGCAGACGCTGCGCGAAAGGCTCAAACCGGAGAAGTCCGGCATCAGCCTGCGCGAGCTGGATGAAGCATCTGCAGAAATAAGGCAGAAGGTCGAACGCATTGCGCGCGCCGTTGTATCCGATATGCAGCGGCGCGGCTATGCCGGCCAGGGAGCGGTGATTCCCGACGACAAGGCGCTTGAGATTCTCCGCTATCTCATGGACTGGCAATTTGGCGCTGGCCCGCTGGAATTTCTGTTTCACGAACAGGATGTTGAAGATATTGTGATCAACAGCAGCGCCGTCACTCCGACGCAATCCCGAGTTGAAGTATGGACATACCGGCAGTCCGGCAAGCGACGCGAATCGGTGGAAATCTCGCCTGAGGAAGTGCAGGAGATCATCAATCGCAACGCCAGCTACCAGGGCAGAGCGCTGAATACGACGGCGCCGATCATGAACGCCCAGATGCGCAACGGCTCGCGCATCAACGCGATTCTCAATCCTGTGTGCGACCCGCAGATCAGCGCCACGATCCGCATCCACCGCCTGGTGGCGCGCTCATTTGACGACCTGGTGCGTTTTGGCACGCTGACACCCGCTGCTGCCTCATGGTTGTGGATGTGCGTGCAGGCTGGGCTGGCGATTGTGGTTGCCGGCGGGACATCCAGCGGCAAGACCAATTTTCTGAATGCGCTGGCCCGCCTCATGCCGTCGCACCTGCGTGTAGTGTGCATCGAGGATACGCGCGAACTCGACCTGGCGGTGCCGGACAAAGTGTACATGGTCACGGTTCAACGCCAGCCCGCCGAGACTTCGGATGGTTCTAGAAATGTGACGCAGCGCCATCTGGTCGCGAATGCACTGCGCATGCGCCCGGATCGGATCGTTCTGGGCGAAGTGCGTGACGCGGCAGCCTGGGATGCAGTCAAGGCCTGCAACACCGGTCACCAGGGAACCCTGCTCACTGTTCATGCCGAGGATGCCGAGAGCGTGGTGACGCGCCTGATGCAGTTGTGCGGCGAGGCGGCGGAGACCGCCAACATCCCGGAGAAAACGCTCAAGGACATTGTTGTGGCTGCGTTTCAACAGGTTGTTTTCCTCGAACGCCGCCGCCAGCCGGATGGTTCATTTCAGCGCACCGTCACCGAACTGGTCGAACTGAATGGGTTTGTGAGCGACGGCGTGATCAACCAGAAGCCCATTTTCCGCCTTCAAAACGGGCGACTGGAGTGGACCAAGAACTGGCCGCACGAGCGCACCAAACGACGCCTGATTGATGCCGGCTTTACGGACAAGGATATCCAGGACGCGCTGGCGGGGCGTCGCGAGATGTGGCACGTCGAAGCGGGGGAGAAGAGGTGAAGAGGTGAAGAGGAGAAGAGGAGAGGAGGAGACGGATCAACGTTCGGCCTTACGTTCAAATATGTTTTCGTTCGCACTTAAATCATGAACGATATCTACCTGTTTTTGCGTGAACATATCAGTCAGAGCACAGCCATACTGGCGGTGATCGCTGCCGGCGGGGCGCTGATCTTCTGGATCGGGCTGACATCCATCAGCCGCGTCAGCCTGGCGGATGAAGCCGCGCGGGTGAAGGGTGTGAAGACTCCATCTGCCGTGGACCACCTTCAAGGGCGCCTGTCACAGAGCGGTCTGAGCGTGCGGGTATGGGAGTTTCTTGCGATCGGCATGATGCTGGGTGCACTCGCCGGTGGGATTCTGATGGTGCTTGGGTTTGTCACCATCGGGATCCTGGCCATTCCTGCCGGTCTGGCGGTCTACTACCAGTTCCTCATGAATCGACGCGCCCGGGAGTTGCAGGCATTTCGCGAGGCGCTGCCGGATGCCATTGACGACATTGCCGACCATATTGGCACCTTTAATAACGCCATGCGCGCCGTGCAGGAAACAGCTGAGAAAGGCCCACCGGCATTGCG
>CAIXPS010000355.1 GCA_903921365.1 uncultured bacterium
CAATTCCTGCGTTCCATGACCACAAAACGTGAGGCATTGCGCCAGTGACAAAACGCAGCGTGGTTTTTGCCCAGGTGCTTGGTAGCGCTGATCTCCTGGAGATCCTGTTGCTATCAAAGCACCATGAGGGTCTCAACCATGCTCTGTCGGCCCAAAGCAGTCAGGACGGTGACGACATTGCATACACCGAGGATGGCCTGATGCATGCTGGAACCATCCTGATTGCTGCTGGGTTACTTGGCATATACCCAGACAGCACATTGAAGCCAACTGCCCAGGGCGATTGGTTACTTCGCAGCGCTGTGGACGACCAAGGTGATGCCAGGGCATGACGTTATTCCCACTGTCCCCTGGAGAGTGGTGCGGTTTTAGAAGTGAGAGAAATGACAAGAACAATCGGTGCTGTAATGGCGGGTACCCCAGGCTCGGGGAAAACTCTAAGCATGGTGGCCTTCACAACAATGAAGGCCAGTGACACTCAGAACCAGGTGAAACGTTTGATCATTGACATGGAGGCGCGTGCCCACGCGTATTGTGCCCAGGACTATGGGCAAGCAATAGATGATCCTGCCCGGCTGCTATTTGCCTTTGATGTCTATCCTGAAGTCGATGTAATCACCGCAGAGCAGTTCATCTTTCTATTCGACGGCATCAAAGCTGGCAGGATCAAGGCAGACATGCTGGGCATTGACAACATTGTGCTGTTCCAGGATGAGATGGCTGGCTGGTGCCAGGAGAAGAACGTAGCAGCGTCTCTACTTGAGGTGGCTGGGGTCAAACACAAGTTCAAGATGTTCCTGGACTACAACTGGAAGGTTGGTGAGCCCAACTGGTACCGGCTGATGAAGTCCGTGCTCAAAGAGTTCCTGATGGAGCTTCGGCGCAAGAGTATTAACTTCGTGGGTACCACTGAACTGAAGAACGTGTGGCAGAACTATGGCAAGAAGGGCTATGACGCTGATGGGCAGCCCTTTCAACGCATTGTGGGCAAGTCAGCGTCCCTATGGGATCCATGGCTTCAAATCTGCGACACGGTATGGAACCTCACGCGCAATACCCAGGCGAACAAGCTGCAAACCAGCCCGACGATAGAGCTTGACCGGTTTGTGCCCAAGTGCTCCATTGTGGGCATTCCACCCCAGTTCATATTCACATCCTGGGCAGACATCTGGGCAATAGAATCAGCGCGGGTGATACCCACGAATGAGCAGTTGGATAAGTTGGAAGCGCCGCAGGTTGAGTTTCCTGATGCCCAGGTAACAGATCAGACTGAAGGCACAGTGGAGAAGCCAGTTGTCGTAAATCCCACCACTTGGATTGATGTCCTACGCTGTGCTAATGATCATGGACGACAGGTATGGCTAAAAGCCAAGGAACTACAGAAGCAGAAGTTGGATCCAGTGCAGGCGTGGGCTGAGTTGAGCAAGAACGGCGCAAAGGAGGTGACCTAGACTTTTTGGCCATACACTGACGTATCGATGCACCATTACCGCAGTTGCAACATGCAATGGCCCCTGAGGTCATGGCATTTCCTGGCCGATATAATCCATTCACATGAATGAGTTGAATCAAGGAGTACCGTGTCAAATCAAATTCCCGAATCTACCTATGATCTTTTTGAACGCCCGATTCTGTGTGCCCTCAGCACGATCAATCCCGACGGCCAGCCGCATACGGTGCCGGTCTGGTGTGACCGCGAGGGTGGTTACGTCCGTGTGAACTCCCCCGACTTCACCAGGAAGGCGCGCAACATGCACACAGGCAGTCGCGTAACGGTGCTGATCATCGATCCACAGCAGCCCTATCACTGGGTAGAAGTCCAAGGGCACATTGTAGAGATCAGGGATGAGTCACATGGCTCATGGGACCACATTAATAGCCTGGCGAAGAAGTACACGGGAAACCCGGTCTACCAGTCTTACAACAAGATGCCGGAGAACCGGCTGATGTATGTGATCCAACCGGACAAAGTCAACGGACGGTAGGCTAAAGATGCGAATTGATACTCACCGGCATATTGGCCATTGCACCAAATAGCAAAGAAGTGAGAAGATAAACTATTGGATAGTAAGCACTATCTGCGCTTTCTCAGGCATCACATTGCCTGACTTGTCGATGACCTGTAACTCAATGGTGTAGGTGCCGGGTGGAATCGTCTCGGTGTGAAAATCCATCAGTTTGCCGTTTGAGATCGGCGTCTTGAAATCGACTATATGTCCCCAGGACGAACCATTTCCCGCCAGGAATTGATAGCGTCCGAAATTGCTTCCAGTTGCTGATCCTGTAAATTCGACAATGTCCCCGCTCATCGCTGTAAGTCCACTTGATGGTGATGTGATGCATACATTGGCGCTTGGGCAAGCTGTGCCAGACACACCGGCACTCGTTGCCGACATCAGCGTCCAAGTTCCACACCTGGTGTTGAAGAACCCCTTATCGCCAGCCCCTATCTGGACAATTGTTGGGTTATCGATGTTGTTATTAGCGATGATGTCACGGAAGCCTCCACCAAAACCCCGAAGTCGCGCCCAGTAACAACCGCTCTGCCCACTTGATTTCCACTGGCCCGCTGTGATGTCAACTCCCACGATATAGGTCCCTGCACCGAATGATGATGCTTGATTGGCGGTAACTGGCGACAGGTTGGATGTCCACTGCCCGCATCGCACTGATTCAAAACCTTTATCGGTCGGCGATATGGTAACAATTGCCGGATTTACAGTATTGTCATTCGCGAGAATCTCGCCAAGAGTGCCGCCGAAGCCGCTTAATCGTGCCCAATAACATCCCGATCCCTGGGTGTTGCGATAGGTGCCAGGAGCAATATCACTGCCTACGATGAATGTGCCATTGCCAAACGTTGACGCTTGCGAGATAGCGGCCGCTGCAACTGCCGGAACCGCAGTTGCAATAGCCTTAGTTGGCTGTGGGATCGCTGTCGGTGCTACGGTCGGGATTGCCTTAGTGGGCTGCGGGAGTGCTGTCGGCGCTGATGTCGGCACAGTGGTTGGTGGTAGATTCGTAGGTGATGGCACCGGCGAGGCAGTGGTAGTCGCTGTAGACGCCGTGGTTGGCGATGAAACTGGTGTCGATGTTGGTGTTTGAGTCAGAGTCTGTGTTGCAGTTGCAGGGGGTGTATTGGTCGGATATGGCGTATAGGTCGGGTAAGGTGTGTATGTTGATAGCGGTGCTTGAGTTGGCGACGATGCTGCGCCACACGCAGATAAGAGTATCACTACCATAGGCAGAAATAGCTTTAGTTCTTTCATTGAATTGTCCAGAATCGATGAATGGACTGCCCCCCATCAACCAAGGAATACGCAACTACAGTGATCCATAACGATCTTCTGGCTTCACAACGGCAGGTTACATGTGAATATGACAATCAACATAGTACACATACTCCCAGAAGTCAACATCTGGAATAGCGTATTCATTTGCCAGTTTGGGGTGACACTCGCGCAAATCGCCTGGCATGGTGGCAGGGATAGACCTGACCAATCCCTGACTTTTTGACTTTACTTACAACTGCGAGTACAACTACAACCATCGACGGAGGGGCTCGATACACCTTTACCGCCAACATTTCCGCACTCAAGATTGAGGTTCCAACGATGAAACGATTACTCATGGCTTCAGTTCTATTTCTCGCCGCATGCTCAGGCGCGGCGCAACCGACGATGGCGCCAACCGTAGACCTGCAGGCAACCGTGGCTGCCGCTGTTCAGGCAACACAAGTTGCCAAGCCGACTGACACTGTAGTTCCACCATCCAGCACGCCAGCGCCAACCCAAACGCAGGTCCCGCCAACGTACACACCATATCCAACCTATACACCACTACCCACCGCGACACCCGAGCCGACGCAGACGCCGCAACCAACATACACGCCTAAACCTACCGACAAGCCTGCACCGACTGCACAACCGGCTATCGTCGTAACAGCTACCGCAACGGTAACCGCCACTCAGACTGCTAACGACAGTATGGGCATCAAACCGTGGATCCAGAGAGCAGGTTACGAGCGGTGGGGACGACCTGTGGCGATGCGGAACAAAGGCGTGGATCGGTGCGGTATCACTGATGAAAAAGACATCGTGTTACATTTTCAGGTAGCGCTTGCTTTTATAAACAACACGACACAGGTTTGGAAGACTGGCACTCGCTCCCTTCAGTTCTTTAAGACGACAGGTGAGGTAGCCTTCTGGTGTTACTATGATTTCCTGCGCGGTGAAAAATACCCGCCTACCAACATCGGCGAGCAATATCAGTTCACTTACGATGTTTATGTCGAAAAGAATGAGATGGTCGGTTATGCGATCTTCAAAGTGGATGGCGTAGGCGAGGCGCGCGTGAACATGCCAACTGACTTGTCCATGCCGAACCGTTAACCTTAATCCAGCGTTCTATGACCATGACAATAGCAAAAACCACCGACTTGCTTACACCCGGCCAGGTCGTCCGGCTGCGCTCGCGCACGTATCTGGTCGAGGCGGTCGACACTACCGACGCGGCGGGATCCATCGTCAGGCTGGTATGCCTGGACGATGACGCGCAGGGTGAACCGCTAGAGGTCGTGTGGGAAATCGAACTCGACACCGAGATACTCGGTCTCGAAGCATGGCAGGACATCGGCAAGCGTGGGTTTGATCAACCACCTCAGTTCGGGGCGTATATTCACACATTACGTTGGAACTGCGTCACAGCCACCGACCCACGCCTGTTTCAGTCGCCTTTCCGCGCCGGTATTCGCATTGACGCCTACCAGCTTGAACCGCTGCGCAAAGCCCTGTTACTCCCGCGCGTCAACCTGTTTATCGCCGATGACGTCGGCCTGGGCAAGACCATCGAAGCCGGCCTGATCGCCAGCGAGTTGCTGCTGCGGCGGCGCGTGCGCGAAGTCGTCGTGGCCTGCCCGCCTTCGATGCTTTTGCAGTGGAAGGATGAGTTGGATGTGCGCTTCGGACTGACCTTCGAGGTGCTGGATCGCGCCTACCTGAAGCGCGTGCGCGAGGAACGCGGCTATGGCGTAAATCCCTGGACCACTTTCCCGCGCTTCCTGATCTCACACAAGCTGTTGATCGACGAGCAATACACTGCCCCGCTGCGCGATTGGCTGGACAATATCCGCCCCGGCACCCTGTTCATCTTTGATGAGGCGCACCACGCCGCGCCATCCAGCGGTGCACGCTATGCCATCGATTCGCGGCTTACCCGCGCCGTGCGTGACCTGGCGAATCGGTTTGAACATCGCCTGTTCCTATCAGCCACTCCTCACAATGGGCATTCCAATAGTTTCTCGGCATTGCTGGAGATTCTCGACCCGCAACGCTTCACCCGTGGTGTGAAAGTCCGCGCCAAGGATCTTGACCCTGTCATGGTGCGACGACTCAAGGAGGATGTGCGCGAAATTGCAGGCGGCTTCCCCAGGCGCATCGTCAAACAGATCGACCTGTCCGGGCTGCCACAGGATGCGCCGGAACTCGTACTCGCCAGACTACTGGATCAATACCGCGAGGTGCGCAAGCTGCGTATGTCCGGCGCCACCAAGCGCAAACAGGCCGAAGCAGCCCTGTTGATCTCCGGTCTGCAACAACGTCTGTTGTCATCGATTGAAGCCTTTGCGCGCACGCTGAGAGTCCATCGACGCACGATGGAACGAATCTGGGCCGAATCGGAATCGACTGCGTGCGAACCAGTGAAAGCCCCGATTGTGATGCAGCAGCCTGAACTCTTGAGCGGCGATATCGATAATGACGATGAGCGCGCCCAATTGTCGGAAGCCGACCTGGAAGCGCTCGAAGATCAGGCATTTACGGCGGCAACCGAGGCGACGGCGGGGAACGCAGCAACGGCAAACAAGACCGCAGAGATACGGCTGCTTGACCTGATGACGAAGGTGGCCGAGGAGAGCCGGTTCAGGCCGGATGCGCGGATTCGCAACTTGATCACGTGGATACAGGAGCACATGTGCGCCGGCATCCGTATACCCGGCCAGCCCGCGCCACTGAGGGGCACCGAATGGAACGATCTGCGCATCCTGATCTTCACCGAATATGAAGACACGCAGCGTTACCTGGTTCAGATGCTGCGTGCAGCTATCGCCGAAACCAATCTGGCAGAGCAACGCATCGAGGTCTATCATGGGCCGACGCCGCCTGACAAACGTGAGGCGATCAAGCGGGCGTTCAACCTGCCGCCGGATCAACATCCCGTCCGTATCCTGGTGGCCACCGATGCCGCGCGCGAAGGTCTCAATCTACAGGCGCACTGCTGGAATCTGTTCCACTTTGACGTGCCGTGGAATCCGAGCCGCCTTGAACAACGCAACGGGCGCATCGACCGCAAGCTACAACCCTCCCCTGAGGTGTATTGCCACTATTTCGTCTACACCCAGCGCCCGGAAGATCGCATCCTGCAGGTGCTTGTGGACAAGACTGACCGCATCCGCGAAGAACTGGGCAGCGTCTCGCCAGTGCTGGAGAACCGTCTGGCCGATCTGATTCGCTACGGAATCAGTTATGCCGAGGTGGACAAACTGGCGACTGTGATCACCGCAACCGAACTGGACGCGGACAAACGCGCCACGACCGAGGAAGAGCTGGAGGCCACACGCGAGCGTCATGAAGCGTTGCAGAAGCAGGTGGATAGCCTGCGCAATCGCATCAATGATGCAAGGCGCTGGATCGGCTTGGACATGGAGCAGTTCCGTGATGCCATCTCATGCTCGCTGGAGATGCTGGGTGCAGAACCACTGCTGGCCTTGCCCAAAGATCAGGCCGGCCGCGTAGCCTATGCCTTCCCGAATCTCGATACACGCCATGGCGCCGACCCCACCTGGGCGGCGACGCTGGACACGTTGCGCCAACTGCCGGATGACGGCCGGCGCGACTTTAACTGGCGCAAGAAATCGCCCATCCGCTCGGTCGTGTTCGAAGCGCCCGACAGCATCGATGAGTCTGTGGTGCAGTTGCATCTCGAACATCGCGTCGTGCAACGCCTGCTCAGCCGGTTTTTGGCGCAGGGCTTTGTTCACAATGACTTGTCGCGGGCGTGTCTGATGCAGAGCGTCGATGCCATCCCGCGCGTGGTGTTGTTGGGCCGGCTGGCGCTGTATGGCAGAAACGCCGTGCGTTTGCACGAGGAAATCGTCACCGTGACGGCGCGATGGGTCGAAGCCGACAATCGCCGTGCACCCTTAAGGCCATATGGGCGCGATGCCGAAGCTCGCACGATTGAACTGATGGAGCAATCGTTGCGACCGGGCGCGGCCTCACGCGTGCCGGGGGTGATCGAACAGCGTCTGCTCGCGTCGATAGCGCGTGACATTGAGGATCTGCGACCGCACCTGCAGACGCGCGGCGATGAGGCGCGTCAGGACGCTGAGAACAAACTGGCGCTGCGCGGGAACCAGGAAGCCACTGCAATGCGCTCGATCCTGGAGGACCAGCAACGACGCGTGGCCGCTGAGTTGGGCAGAACGTCCTCATCTCAGTTGACGCTTGAGTTCAACCTTGAGGAGAAACGCCAGCTTGAATCCAACCGCCGCTACTGGCAGCGCTGGTTGGCGCATGTCGAGGACGATATCACGAACGAACCAGATCGCATCCAGGAGTTCTACAAGGTCAGTTCGTATCGCATCGAACCCATAGGACTGGCTTATTTGTGGCCGCAGACGGGCTGACACGGATGATTTGACGCTATGCCAAGTGATACTACGATTCGAGACCGCATGATCCGCGACCATCAGGAATGGCTGGGGTATCTACAGCCGGACGGCCTGGTCGTGTCGCCGCTGGCGCTGGTCGATGCCCAGGTGATCCTTGATACGCGCGCAATCGAGACACAACAGCGTTTCCTGCCATTCGCCCAGACGGTTACCTCTGGGAACGGCGACGAAGACATCACGGCTATCACCGACTTCCCTGCGTTTTGTTGCGACTTCCTGGCATGGCCGCAGGACTGCCTATGGGGTCTGGATGCGGAACATCCGCTGCCGGACGATCTGACCGTCCCATTGCCGGAACTCGGTGAGACACTCGCCCCGACGTTCGCCTTGCGGGACAACCGGCCCAAAGACCCTACTCAGCCCTGGCTCCTACTGGTCAAGGTGCTTGAACTCGGCGTGGCTATGGACGCGGAAACGACCGGCCACGATGCCATGTGGACCGCCTCGCCAACGCGCCGCTTCGAACGTCTGCTTCGCGAGTCCAAAGTACCCATCGGGTTGCTGACCAACGGCACAAGCGTCCGCCTGATCTACGCCCCGCGCGGCGAGAACACCGGCAGCCTGACCTTCCCGGTCTACGCCATGACCGAGGTCGGCGGGCGTCCGATCCTGGCGGCTTTCTATGAGTTGCTGTCGGGCTATCGACTGTATGTTGCGCCAAGTGATGCCCGCCTGCCGGCATTGTTGCATCGCAGTCGCGAGTATCAGGCGGCTGTCTCGACGAAACTGGCGCAACAGGTTCTGGACGCATTGTATGAGTTGCTGCGCGGCTTTCAGTCGGCAGACGAGCGCACGCATGGCGAATTGTTGCGCATGCCGCTGGCTGAGTCGCCCGATGATGTGTATCACGGTCTGCTGGCCGTGTTGATGCGTCTTGTATTTCTGCTGTATGCCGAGGATCGCGGCGTGATGCCGGGTGGGTCACTGTACCAGCAGAACTACGCCGTGCATGGGTTGTTTGAGCAGTTGCGCGGTGACAACGAGCACTTCCCCGATACGATGGACTTGCGCTACGGTGCTTGGGCGCAGTTATCTGCCCTTTTTAGGGCTGTATATAGTGGCTGCGCGCATCCGTTGATGAAGATGCCAGCGCGCCGCGGATATCTGTTCGACCCGCAGCGGTTCCCCTTCCTGGATGGTCGTACGCTCGAGGAACCCCGCCTGCCGTTGGTCGCCGATGGGGTGATCTTCCGGGTGTTGCAAAAACTTCTGGTGCTGGAGGGTGAACGGCTGTCATATCGCACATTGGATGTGCAGCAGATCGGCAGCGTGTATGAAGCCATTATGGGCTTTAACCTGCGCACCGCTACTGGGCCATCGATTGCGATCAAACCGAAGAAACCGCACGGAGCGCCTGTGCCGATTGATTTCGACGAGTTGTTGCGCCAGCCCGGCGCCGAACGAGCCAAGTGGTTAAAGGCACAAACCGAGCAGGATATGGGCGCAGACAGTGCGCCGGCGTTGAAAACCGCCCTCACCGTAGATGATGCCCTGGCCGCACTGGAACGACGCATCGCCCGTTCGGCTACGCCCAACGTAGTGCCGCGTGGCGCGATGTTGCTGGTACCCTCCGACGAGCGACGCCGCAGCGGGAGCCACTACACGCCACGGTCATTGACAGAGCCCATCGTGCGCAAGGCGTTGGAACCGATCCTGAAACGTTTAGGCGCCGATGTGACGCCGGAGCAGCTCCTCGATCTGATGATCTGCGACCCGGCCATGGGTTCGGGCGCGTTCCTGGTCGAAGCCTGCCGCCAACTGGCTGAGGCGCTGGTACAGGCGTGGCACACGCACAAACGCGTGCCAACCATTCCGCCCGATGAAGACGAATTGCTGTATGCGCGTCGCCTCATTGCCCAGCGTTGCCTGTATGGCGTAGACAAGAACCCGATGGCCGTGGACCTGGCCAAGCTCTCTTTGTGGCTGGCTACGCTGGCGAAGGATCACCCATTCACGTTCCTCGATCACACCTTTCGTGCAGGTGACTCGCTGGTTGGGCTGACACGCCGGCAGATTGAATGCTTCCACTGGATACAGCAACCGGAGCAGGGATTGTTTGAACAGGTGATCAGCAACCGTGTAGCCGAAGCAACCCAGCAACGCCGACTAATCCTGAGCGCGGGTGATACCCTTTCGCCAGAGCGCAAGACCGAACAACTGGCAAAGGCCGATTTACTATTGCTAGATGTGCGGGTGGCCGGCGACTTGGTTATCGCAGCTTTCTTTGGCGCAGATAAAGACAAAGCACGTGAGGAAAAGCGCAAGGGGCTGATAGATTCCATAGCGGCTTACTTGGCGCTGCCCCAGCACCCAATATCCGATAGTTCGGATAACTCGGACATACTATCTGTTGTTAAAGACCTTCATAGTGGTACATTTCCGCTCATGCCCTTCCATTGGGAAATTGAGTTTCCCGAGGTATTTGATAGAGAGAATGGGGGCTTTGATGTAATGCTTGGGAATCCACCTTTCATGGGTGGTGGCAAAGTAACTTCAGCTAACAGCGTTCATTATCTTGATTGGATTAAGACTTTACATGAAGATTCGCATGGTAACGCGGACATTGTTGCGCATTTTTTCCGACGAGCCTTTTACCTGATCCGTAACGCAGGATGTCTTGGATTCATTGCGACAAATACTATAGGACAAGGAGACACACGCTCAACAGGTTTACGCTGGATATGCACACATGGTGGTGCGATCTACTG
>CAIXPS010000356.1 GCA_903921365.1 uncultured bacterium
CACAGCGCCGCAGTTCCTCAGCTACGACCATTACGCCATCACCGTCGCGACCGCCGCTGAGATGAAGGAACACGCAGGCGAGCCCAATGTCTTCCCGGCGGAAAAGCTGATTGTTAAACCGGATTACTTCGACTGCCTCGAACTCCTGCGCGGACTGTCACTCGCCTACAAGACGCCGTTCTGGGCGTTTACCTGCTCGGTGCGGCATGGGCCATACCCGCCGCCGACCGAAGGCCACATCCGTTTCCAACTGATGAACAACCTCGCCTATGGCGCGCTGGGGCTGCAATACTTCACGTATGCCCATGATTCGGCCATGGTGCGCCCCGATGGCAGCACTACGCCATCATGGGAAATCGCCCGCCGCGTCAACGCGGATGTGCACAAACTCGGGCCCGTCCTGCGCGGACTGCGCAACATCGGCGTCTTCCGATCGGGACCACTTTGGAGCGGCACCCGTCATCTGCACCGCAGCCACCTGGCATCACTGGTGCAATGCGAAGGCGACCCTGTCACAATTGGCTTTTTCCAGGACGCTGAAGACAGGCTTTATCTCATGGTTGTCAACGGCGATCCGACCTCGTGGTCGCGCATAACTCTGAAAGTAAACGTAAGCAAAGAAAAGCTGTACTGCTTTGATTATGGTGATGCGGTCTTCCGCGAGCTATGGCCGCCAGATCCACATAACCAGATGGTTGCCCTTGCGCCGGGTGAAGGAAAACTATTCAAAGTGGGGGGCGAGGGTCAGGGACAGAACTTTTAACCCAAAAATATCACAGATAACCCAGATAATCTGTGAAAAAACCGTCATAGTTGTGTTATGGAAAAGCGTGGAACAGATGTTCTGCGCTTTTCTTTTAACATTCTTAACGACAAACTTTAAGCTCTTACTATGCCTTGAGTTCTTGACAATAACATGGCATACCATAAAATCGAAAGTTGATAGTGGCCCAAAAACCAGCCGAAAAATGAACCATTGGAGAGAGAAACTGTCAGCTATGTCTGGGAATACGACGAAGAGCATCAGCATAAATAGCAACCATTCTCCGGAGCAATCCGAGGAGCAGGAGCTGTCGTCTGAATCACTGGAGCCTCCGCAGAGTTGGCGGAGTAACACCGCTACCCTGAAGATCGCGCTTCTGGTCAACCTTGCCCGCAACGCTCCGCCAGTGCACCGCAATGCGCCGTCCGATATTCTGGCCGAACTCGATGAGGACAAGAATGTAGATGCCTACGCGGCTGCGATGCGCGCGCGCAATTATGAGGTGCTGATCCGTGAGGGCAATGGGCATCTGGCTGGCTGGCTGGAGAAAGTCCAGCCCGATATCTGCTTCAACACCTGCGAAGGATTTGGCGGCGAAAGCCGCGAGGCGCAAGTGCCGGCGATCCTCGAAATGCTGGGCATTCCTTACACTGGCCCGACGCCCCTCGCTGCCGCGATCACGCACGACAAACCGACCACCCAGCGCATTCTGGCGTGCCACGGCCTGCTCGTCCCGCGATTCCAGGCGTTCAACACGCCCAATGATGTCCTGCGCCCCGACATGGTGTTCCCGCTGTTTATTAAGCCCGCGCATGAAGGCACCGGCATTGGCATTCATAACGACTCAATCGCCCGCAACGAGGCCCAACTGCGCAACAAAGTGGCTCAGGTCGTTGCAGATTATCAACAACCAGCGATGGTTGAAACCTACATCGAGGGCAAGGACATCACATGCGGGCTGACCGGAAACGGGGACGACGTGCACTTCTACCCCATCACGGAGGTCGATTTCTCCGGCTACCCGCACGAGCTGGAACCGATCTATGGCGTGGAACAGAAAGTGGACTACGAGAGCTACTATCGCAACAAGTGCCCCGCCCCCCTGGGTGAAGCGCTTACTGCCGAGATTCGCCGCCTGACCCACGAGGTATTTCTGGTCACGGGCTGTCGCGACTTCGCGCGCGTCGATTTCCGGCTGACGGAATCCGGCCAGCCATACATTCTCGAAATCAACGGTCTGCCAGGGATTACCCCGTTCAGCGACCTGACGCTCATGGCGCAGGCGGAAGGGCTGACGCACGCCGATCTGGTTTGCAACGTGCTTGATGCAGCACTTAAAAGATACGGGATCACGAAATTGGGATTGCGGTCATGAACAAGCCACCAGTACTTCTGCTCTACGGTCTGGATGAGGCAAGTCAACCTTACGAGGTTGAGGCCACCACTGCACTCGTCGAGGTTGCAGTCAATGCGCTTCACTCGCGCGGCTGGCGCGTCGAAGCCGTGAAACTCGTTCATGATCTCGTTACGCCGCTGCGACGCTACGACCCGCGTGAGTGGATCGTTTTGAATCTGTGTGAAGGCTCGCCAGCGCAGGATTTCTACTACGCGCGCATGGCGCGGCTGCTCGACTCGCTCGATTACACCTACACGGGCTCGGATCAGCACGCCCTCGATCAGACGCAGTTCAAGCGGCAGATGAAGCATGTGTTGACCGACTGGGCAGTGCCGACGCCCGCGTGGGCCATCTACGACGCTCCAAACGAGGTCGACTTCAAGGTCTATCCAGCCATTGTCAAACCGGCGTCAGAGCATTGTTCGCTGGGCATCACGCGCCAGTCCGTTGTGATGACCCTCGAGGAAGCGCGCAAACAGGTTGCGGCAGTGTGTCACGAGTTCAAGGGCGCAGCGCTGATCGAGGAATTTCTCGACAGCCCCGAATATAACGTCTCTGTGTGGGGCGGCGATGCGTCCCACCTCGGGTGCACAGGGTGCGCCACGGTCCTCGGCATCTCAACCATGACCTACGATGCCTTCTCCGACATCCACGATCGCTTGTGCACATTCGAAGCCAAGTGGGACCCGGAATCAGCCGCGTATCAACGCATCCCGGCCATCTGCCCTGCCCCGGTATCGGCAGAGCTTCAGGCCGAGATCGAACGCGTGGCAATTGCCGCATATCACGCGACCGGTTGCCGCGATTACGGGCGGGTGGATATGCGCTTGCGCGGCAATCAGCCGATGGCATTGGATGTGAACTCCAACTGTGACGTCAGCCCTGGCAGCGGCTTCGCCAACGCCGCGACGGCGGCTGGAATGGATTATGCCCAGATGCTGGAGAAGATCGTTCAGTTTGCCATTCAACGCCGCGACGCGCAGGCGACACCCGTAACGCATAAGCGCGCGCGAGCACAGACAGAACATGCCGTCCTGACGACGGCGCCGGCGGCAGCTTGATGAACGATGATACCGCAGTGACAACGGCAACGACTCAGCCCGGCAACGCGTTAAGTGTTGGGGCATCGACGCTTGCCGATCGTCGCGGTATCTACGACATCCTGTTGCATTCGGGCATCTTCAATCAATCCGATGCCGAGTGCGTCGATCAGATGTTTAGTGAGGCATTCGCCAAATCGAGCGATGACAACTATCGCTTTATTTCATGTCGGGCCGGCGACCAGTTGGTGGGCTTTGCCTGCTACGGTCGTGAAGCACTGACGCATGGCACGTGGGATCTATTCTGGGTCTGCGTGTCCAGTAGCGCTCGCCGTCAGGGCGCCGGACGCGCTTTGTTTGCCGAAGTGCAGCGCCAGGCGGCTTGTGCCGCTGAATGTGTGCGTCTGATCGTGATTTACACCTCTTCAACGGATCAGTATGCGCCAGCGCGACGGCTGTATGAGTCAATGGGCTTTACGCGCGCCGCGGTGGTCCTGGAATATTACGCAGAGAACGATGACCTGTTTATCTATACACAACGACTCGCGAGGAAGGAGTAAACCATGCAAGCACTAAAGAATCACCACCGAGCAAACGTCCTATTGCTCTACAACTATTACAAATCGTGGACGCCGGGTGAGGTGGAGGATGGCAAGAAGCACACCGCGCTCATGGTAAACAACCTGGAGTCGCTGGGCTATACTGTGCGCGTCGCCGAGTTCTGGAAGGACGTTCATTCAGCTGTGCACGGCTACAACCCGGCGGAGTGGATCGTGTTCAACTGGTGTGAAGGCATCGAGGGCGAAGTCGGCGGCGATGCGCGCATCTGCCGCGATCTGGATCAGCTTGGCTTCACCTATACCGGCAATGCGCCAACCACATTGCGCCTGTCGGTCGAAAAAGGCCGCGCCAAAAAAGTCTTGCAGCGCTGGAACATCCCTACGCCAGAGGGGCGCGAGTTCAAGTCTGCCGCAGGATTGACCTCATGGGATAAGTTCCCGGTGATCGTCAAACCCGTCAGCCAGCATTGCTCGATGGGCGTCACGCGTGAAGCAGTCGTGCATGACATCGACGCGCTGCGCAAGCGCATCGCCTACATTATCGAGACGTTCCACGAAGCCGCTCTGGTGGAGCAGTTCATCGCGGGTCGCGAGATCAACGTCGGCGTATGGGGCAATGGCCGCCCGCGCATGTTGCCGCTGCGCGAGATCGACTTCTCAATGATCCCTGACCCGATGCACCAACTGGTCACGTGGGACAGCAAGTGGTCGCCCGACAGCACCGAGTGGCACTCCATGCCAGTGATCACTGAGGTGAAAACATCGACGGCCATGCGCGCGCGCATCGAGAACATCGTTCTGAACACGTATCGCGTGTTCGAGTGTCGCGACTATGCGCGCGTCGACCTGCGCATTGACGCGGAGGATCAGCCCTATGTAGTGGACGTGAACCCGAACCCCGACATCACGTATGACGGCGGGTTCATGGGCGCCTGCAAAGCCGCCGGATACGACTATGGCGAAGCAATCAGCACCATTGTGCAGATGGCCGTGGCGCGCCGCAACCGCCGCCAGGCACTGTTCAACACCTTGCAACAGCGCCGCCAGATGACGACGATGTTGGCCGCGCAACAGGCCTGACCCTCCCGGCTCCCCTTCCTCGCACTGAACGGCGCCCTTTACTCAGGGCGCCGTTTCTTTTCGAAGCACACCTTTATCTACTCCGCAATCTCCGCCGGCGCATCCAGCGGTTCCTCCGGCCCATGCTCGATCGTCCGGCGTTTGACCGCCGACGACAGCACGAGCGTGGTTGTCGTCTCTCCATACGGCGTCAGTTGGTCAATCAACGCTTCCAGATGCTGGATCGATGGCACCATAACCTTGACGTAGAACGAATCGCTCCCCGTGATGCGGTGACACTCAAGCACCTCGTGCATGCGTTTCACGGCTTCGGCGCACTTTGAGAAATTGAGCCCGGTTGCGGCGATTCGGATAATCGCCAACACGGAGTAACCCACACGCCCGGGGTCTACTTCGGCATGATAGCCCGCGATGACCCCCGCATCTTCAAGTTTGCGCACCCGTTCGGCCACCGCCGGCGCCGATAGCCCCACCAGGCGCCCCAACTCGCTGAATGATATCCGGGCGTTCTCCTGCAACACGCGCAGGATATGCCATCCGGTCGGGTCAAGGAGGTTATTAGAATCGAAAGCAATTGGCATGCTTTTCATTATATCTTTAAGCGAATCCCCCGCTTCGCCTTTGTTAGGCTATTCCATATGGGGCCAAAGCTTCCTATAATCATTACATAGCTATGGAGGCTTTTATGAACCAGGACGTTCTAGACATGCAGGATACAGAGAGAAGCGGCGTGCTCTCAACAAGCTTTAACTGGGATTGGCACAATCCTTTGAACGTGATTCCGCTCGGCACGCTGGGTGTGATCGCTTTCGGCGTGCTGGTCCTTATATCAAAGTTGTTCAGCGCCTGACCCTCACTCTCAGTTCATCACATCTTATGCGCCGCGAAGCGTAAATGCACACGGTCATCCAAATTGGATGACCATGTTTTATTTTTCCAGCATTCATGTAAAGTATGCAACATGCTGGACTACAACGCACTCGCGACTGAATACGCGCAACATCGGCAAATACATCCGCTCGTGCTCCAGCGATTGCTGGCGACACCCGGACTCGACGCTAAATCGCATATCCTTGAAGTCGGGTGCGGCACAGGGAATTACATTCGCACAATCGCACAAGCATTGGGGTGTGCCTGCTGGGGGATTGATCCATCTGAGCAGATGCTGGCTCAGGCCAAGGGGTGCGGCGGCGCAATCAGTTACGAAGTCGGGCGCGCCGAGAGCCTCAACACGCCATCCGGATTTTTTGACCTCGTCTTCTCCGTCGACGTGATCCACCATGTCGAGCGCCGGGCTGACTACTTCAACTCTGCCTGGCACGCGCTGAAACCCGGCGGTCGCATCTGCACCGTCACCGACTCCGAGTGGATCATCCGCAATCGCCAACCGCTGTCTGAATTCTTTCCTGCAACGGTTGACGCAGAACTAAGGCGCTACCCTTCCATCAGCATGCTGCGAGTCGAGATGGCTGGCGCCGGGTTCACCCAGCACTGCGAGGAAACGGTCGAATTGACCTACGCGTTAACCGACTGCGCAGCCTATAGGGCCAAAGCCTACTCCGCGCTCCACCTGATTTCGCAACAGGAATTCGAC
>CAIXPS010000357.1 GCA_903921365.1 uncultured bacterium
AGGGGTGGAGATGGTGATGCCGGGCGACAACATCATCATGAAGGTGAAGTTGATAGCGCCGGTGGCGTTGGAGAACGGATCGCGGTTTGCGATTCGCGAAGGCGGCCTGACTGTTGGCGCTGGCACCATCACACGGGTTGGGGCATAAATATGGCAAAGCAAAAATTGCGAATTCGGCTAAAGGCGTATGATCATCGCGCCCTTGACACTTCAGCGCAGCGTATTGTTGAGACTGCTGAGCGGACTGGGGCAACAGTTGTCGGACCGGTGCCATTGCCGACACACATCGAGCGCTATACGGTTCGCCGGTCGCCTTTTATCGATAAGGACTCACACGAGCACTTTGAGATTCGGACGCACAAGCGTCTGATCGATGTGCTTGACCCTGATTCAAAGACGATTGATACGTTGATGCGCCTGAATCTACCTGCGGGTGTTGACATCGAGATCAAGTTGTAACAAATGGTTAACGATCGGCAGTCAGTAATATTGTTTCTGACTGCCGGCTGTTGGCTGCCGACTACTGGTGGTTGAGCTATGAAGAAGATAATTGGACGGAAAGTTGGGATGACACAGATCTTCGATGAGAAGGGCAATGTTACAGGTGTAACCGTCATCGAAGCCGGTCCCAACTATGTAACGCAGGTCAAGACAGTCGAGAAGGAAGGTTACAGCGCCGTCCAACTCGGTTTTGGCGAGGTAAAGCCACAGAAAATTACCCGCGGTGAACTTGGGCACCTTGGACAACTGAGCCCCAACGCGAAGCATCCAAAGCGGCGCGCTATCAGCGGATTGGCGCCGGTGAAGCATCTGCATGAAATGCGTCTTAAGGAAGTCACTCAAAAAGAGGGCGACGTTTTGAAAGCGGATGTGTTTGCGTTGGGCGAATATGTGGATGTGTCGGGCATTTCCAAGGGACGCGGTTTCGCGGGCGGCATTAAGCGCCATGGATTTCATCGCCAGAAGGCGACGCACGGCGCATCGGATCGTGAGCGCGCGCCTGGCTCGATTGGCGCAGGCACATCGCCAGGTCATGTTGAGAAGGGCACCCGCATGGCAGGCCATTACGGCGCTTCACGCGTAACAGCCAGCCATTTGAAAGTAATGCTGGTAGATGCCGAGCGCAACCTGATTGCTGTGTCTGGGGCTGTCCCTGGTCCGAATGGCGGCATCGTTGTCATCAAAGACGCCCGCAAGCAGTAAGGACAAGAAGCATGAAACTACCAGTCAAGAACTTAAAGGGTGAACAGGTTGGCGAAGTTGAGATGCCGGCCGATATTTTTGAGGCGCCGGTCAGCCATCCTTTGATGCATCAGGCGCTCCTTCGTCAGAATGCGAATGCGCATCTTGGCACCCACAGTGTGCTTACGCGCGCTGAAGTGAACCGGACGACCAAGAAGCTTTTCCGTCAGAAGGGCACAGGCCGCGCCCGACAGGGCAGCATGAGGGCCCCTCATTGGCGGGGCGGCGGTGTGGCATTTGGACCGCATCCCCACAGCTACGAACAGGATATGCCGAAGAAAATGCGCCGCGCGGCGGTCCGTTCAGCACTTTCACAGAAACTCACTGATCAGGAGATCATCGTCATCGACAAATTTGAGTTGTCGGCGCCGAAGACCAGAGAATTGATCACAGCTCTGAAGGCACTGGGTGTTACCAGGGGTCTGCTGGTGCTGCCTGGTCGCGACACTGTCGTGGAGAATTCCGCGCGCAATGTGGATGGGGTAAAGACGCTTTTTGCGGCCTATCTAAACATACGTGACATCTTCAAGTACGACCAGATGGTTGTGTCACTTGATGCATTGAACAAGATCCAGGAATGGCTTGGCTAGGAGAGTAGGCATGCATCCCTATGAAGTATTAAAGCGTCCGCTTATCACAGAAAAATCGCAGTGGCAGGTAGGCTACGAAGCCTCTCAGTACGCGTTTGAAGTGGATGTGCGGGCGAACAAATCTCAGATTAAAGAGGCTGTGGAAGTTGCCTTTGACGTCACTGTTACACGCGTCAATGTGATCGTGATGCCGCCCAAGCGCCGACGCAATCCACGCAGTCGCATTACTGGAGCAGGCGCCGCACAGTTGATACGCTCGCCGAAATGGAAGAAGGCGATCGTGCAGGTGAAAACTGGCGACCGCATCCCGTTATTTGAAGGAGTAGCGTAAGCCATGCCCGTAAAAGTATATAAGCCGACGACGCCAAGCCGTCGCGGCACGACCAGCAGTGATTTCAGCGATATCACGTCAACAACGCCTGAAAAGTCGTTGATGACAGACCTGCGCAAGAGCGGCGGTCGCAACCATCGCGGTAAGGTGACTGTTCGGCACAATGGCGGCGGCGAGAAGCGCGCTTATCGCATCATCGACTTCAAGCGCGATAAATATGGGATTCCTGCTCGCGTCGCGACTATTGAGTATGACCCGAACCGGTCATCGCGCATTGCGCTGCTGCATTATAAGGATGGCGAGAAGCGCTACATTCTGGCGCCGGTGGGCATTCATGTTGACGATGAGTTAATGAGCGGCCCTAAGGCTGAAGCCAAAGTAGGCAATGCCTTGCCGTTAGCAAACATCCCAGTCGGCACGCAGATTCATAATATCGAGTTGCGACCGGGTCGCGGTGGACAGATTGTTCGCTCTGCCGGCGTAACTGCCCAATTACTCGCCAAAGAAGGCGAATATGCAACGGTGCGTCTCCCCAGTGGAGAGATGCGGTTGATTTTGCAGACATGTGTGGCAACCATCGGCCAGGTTAGCAACGTTGACTTTGCAAATATCAAGTTGGGCAAGGCTGGCCGAAAACGCCATTTGGGAGTGCGCCCGACGGTGCGCGGATCAGCGATGAGCCCGCGAGACCATCCGCATGGTGGTGGTGAAGGTCGCACATCCATCGGCATGCCGGGGCCTCGAACACCCTGGGGCAAGCCTGCATTGGGCTACAAGACACGCCGCAATAAGCGGTCGACTAAGTTTATCGTGCGCCGACGTGAGAAAAAGAGCTAATTGTTAATGGGATTTTGGGTTGGCGACACTCAGTCTGATCTGAGGCGCAAATCAAAAACCGGAGAGCGATAACTGAAATGTCAAGATCACTGAAAAAGGGTCCCTATGTAGAGGCGAAGCTGCTGAAGCGCATCGAGGCGATGAATACTCGCGGCGAGAAGAAGGTAGTGCGAACGTGGTCGCGTCCATCGACGATCTTCCCGCAGATGGTGGGCCACACCATTGCGGTTCATGATGGTCGCCGGCACATACCGATCTATATTACAGAAAACATGGTGGGGCACAAACTGGGTGAGTTTGCCCCAACGCGCACATTCCGCGGACATGTCACCAAGGAAAAGGCGGAAGCCGGGAGCGCTGAATAACGATGGCATTGAAACTAGCAAGTAGACTGGACAGCAATCAGGCTTTTGCCGCGGGTAAGTACGTTGGTATCTCGCCGCAGAAAGCGCGGCTGGTTGCCGACTTGGTGCGCGGCAAGAAAGCTACGGATGCGCTGACGCTATTGCGCTTTACGCCAAAAGTCGCGGCTGAGCCTATCGGCAAGGTCATTGCGTCTGCCGTTGCGAATGCAACCGAAAACAAGCAGCTGAATCTGAACGACCTGATCGTTACAGATATCTGGATTGATGGCGGCCCCGTGCGCCAATGGCGCCGATTTGCCGCGCGCGGGCGCTTTCGCCCTTTACAGCGCAAGGCGTGCCACATCAATGTGATCGTAAGTGAAATCGAGCAAGAGGAGACTGCAACAGCGTAGGACGAGTAGATTACTCGCTCTGCATACGAGAATGAATCTATGGGACGAAAAGTGCATCCTTACGGATTCCGGTTGGGTGTGATTCGCGACTGGAAGAGCAAGTGGTTCGCGCCTAAGCGCGAGTATACCCAACTTGTGCTCGAAGATAACAGGCTGCGATCATATCTCAAGCAGCAGATGGAAAAGGCCGGTGTAGGCGACGTTATTATTGAGCGTTTCCCGCCGAACCAGTTGCACGTTACCGTGCATACAGCCCGACCCGGCGTCGTGATTGGACGCAAGGGCGCGGCCGTGAAAGGGATCCGCGAAGGCATTGAGCGGTTGACTGGTAAGCGCGTTAAGCTGGATATCGAAGAGATCAGCAAGCCTGAGATGGTGGCGCAATTGGTTGCCGAGAATATCTCGCAGCAGATTGAGCGGCGCATTCCGTACAACCGCGCGATGAAAAAGGCTGCACAGGCCACCATGCAGAAGGGTGCGCTGGGTTGCAGAATTGAATGCGCGGGTCGTCTGAATGGTTCCGATATGAAGCGCACAGACAAGATCATGGAAGGGCGGATTCCCCGCCAGACCCTGCGCGCGGATATCGATTTTGCACAGTCAGTGGCGTCAACGACGTATGGGCAGATCGGTGTGAAGGTGTGGATATACAAGGGCGACGTGTTGCCCTCGTTGCAAGCTGAAGAGCAAGCGCCACCACGCCAATCACGTCAATCCCGTGAAGCGCGTGATGCTCGAATGCAGCAGGAATAGACAGGCTTGGATTCGTCCCCAAATTACTTCTCACCAAGTGGTGAGAGCGACGTGGGGGTGGGTCTCTGTTACAGAGGTTTGAATCATCATGTTAATGCCGAAACGGGTTAAATACCGAAAGCAACAGCGCGGGCGAAGGACAGGTATCGCTACCCGTGGTGTTGAGGTTGAATCTGGAGACTTTGGATTGCAGGCGCTTGAGGCTGCATGGATTACCGCGCGCCAGATCGAGGCGGCCCGCCGCGTGATCGTGCGTGAAATGAAGCGTCGCGGCAAATTTTGGTGTCGAATATTTCCCGATAAACCCGTCACGGCAAAACCGGCCGAGACGCGCATGGGCAAGGGCAAAGGGTCAGTCGATCACTGGGTTGCTGTCGTTAAGCCGGGCCGGATTATGTTTGAGGTGTCTGGCGTACCCGATGATATCGCTAAATCGGCGTTGTCGCAGGCCGCCTATAAGCTGCCGATTCCGACGCAGGTTGTGTCTCGCGCCGAGAATTAAGGTGAAAGGAGCTTTAGATGCAGGCGAGTGAATTGATTGTGCTGCCCACGCCAGAGCTGGAGAAGAAGCTTGATGATTCTTATCGTGAGCTTTTTAACTTGCGCTTTCAACTAGCGCAGAATCAACTGAAGGACTTAAATTCAATCAAGCGAGTGCGACGCAATATCGCGCGTGTCAAAACAGTGATCCGCCAGCGCGAGTTGGCCCAGACACTGCAAGCGCGAGGTGAATCATGAGCATGGAAAAGCGACGCCGGCTAACCGGCGTGGTCGTCAGCGACAAAATGACAAAGACGATCGTTGTCCGGGTGGACCGAAGCATTCGCCACCCCTTATATCAGAAGGTGATGCGCCGCGGTAAGAATTTCAAGGCGCACGATGAGACCAATAGCGCTCATGAGGGCGACACCGTGCAGATTGTTGAGTCACGCCCGTTAAGCGCCACAAAACGCTGGGCTCTCGAGACGATTTTGCAGAAGGCAGGAGCATAGCCATGATTCAGCAGGAAACCCGTCTGCAAGTGGCAGACAACACGGGGGCAAAAGAGCTTCTGTGTATTCAGGTGCGCGGTGGCAGCAAGCGGCGTTATGGCTCGATCGGTGATGTGATCGTGGCGACCGTTAAATCGGCGACCCCCACTGCCGATGTTAAGAAGAGCAGCGTTGTGAAGGCAGTTATCGTTCGCGTGTCAAAGGAATATCGCCGCCCGGATGGATCCTACATCCGTTTTGACGATAATGCTGCGGTGATCCTGGCGGAAGACGGTGTTAACCCGCGCGGGTCGCGCATTTTTGGTCCAGTTGCGCGCGAGTTGCGTGATAAGGGTTTTATGAAGATCATTTCTCTTGCGCCCGAGGTGCTGTAATGAAAGTCAAAAAAGGCGACACAGTACAGGTACTCACTGGAAACGATCGAGGCAAGCGCGCTGAAGTAATCAAAGTGCTTACCAGAGTGAACAAGGTGATTGTTCGCGGCGTCAATGTCGCCAAGAAGCACGCCAAGTCCAACCGTGGTCAGAATTTGCGCGCGACACAGACTGGACTGGTTGATGTGGAGATGCCGCTGGATGCATCTAATGTGGCCTTGGTAACGTCGACGGGCAAAGTCACCCGTGTCAGCTACGTTATCGAAGGCGGCCAGACAAAGCGCTACTCGAAAAAGTATGATGAAGTGCTGGACTAAGCGGATTGAGGCAGGATAGCGATGGCAGAATATAAAAAGAAGTATATGGACGAGATCCGTCCAGCACTGATAAAAGAGTTTGACTACAAGAACGTCATGCAGGTGCCCAAGGTTGAGAAGATCGTGGTGAATGTTGGCGTGGGACGCGAGTCCGCTGACAATCCCAAGGTTCTCGATTTTACGGTAACTGATATTACAGCGATTACCGGGCAGAAGCCAGTAGTCGCTAAGGCTAAGAAGTCCATTGCGAACTTCAAGTTGCGCGAAGAGCGCCCGATCGGCGTCAAAGTCACGTTGCGCGGGCCGCGCATGTACGACTTTCTTGATCGTCTGATCAACCTGGCGCTGCCCCGAGTGCGCGACTTCCGTGGCGTGCCCGCCGACGCATTTGACGGACGGGGCAATTACACGCTGGGTTTGCGTGAACAGTTGATCTTTCCGGAAATTGAGTACGACAAGATTGACAAACTGCGCGGCCTTGAGGTAACCATCGTTACTTCAGCCAAGACAGATGACGAGGGCCGAGCACTGCTTAGACTGTTCGGCATGCCGTTCGTTAAACCAGGTGCAAGGCAGTAAAGTGAGGCGCTGACGTTATTGTCGGCGCACTGAGAAGGGAAAATTCATGGCGAAGAAGTGCATGGCATTTCGTGAGGCTCGACGCAAATATAAGACACGCGTACGCAATCGTTGCGCGCTCACTGGCCGACCACGCGGCTATATGCGGAAGTTTGGATTGTCGCGAATCACATTCCGCGAATTAGCGTTGAAGGGTGAAATCCCGGGCGTGCGGAAGGCATCCTGGTAGGAGCAATTGATAAATGGTTAATGATTCTATTGGCGACATGCTAACGCGCATCCGAAACGGGGTCGCTGTCGGACATCAAACGGTAGCGGTGCCCGCTTCCAAGTTGACCATATGTGTTGCCGCGATCCTGAAGGAAGAAGGCTATCTCGATGACCTGGCGGTTGTCGATTCCGGCCTGCATCCCACGCTCAGTTTGACGCTGCGCTATACAGGTCTGCGGCGTGAGCGCCGTCCCGTTATTTCGGGATTGCAGCGCGTCAGCAAGCCTGGCAAGCGCGTCTATTGTGGCAAGGATGAGATTCCACGCGTCATGAGTGGAATTGGCATCGCTGTACTCTCAACGCCAAAGGGCGTGATGACCGGTAATCAGGCCCGTCGCTTAGGCGTAGGCGGCGAAGTACTGTGTTACGTCTACTAGAAGTAACAGGAAGTTGACATGTCAAGAATTGGCAAGAAACCCATTGATTTACCCAAGGGCGTCGATATCATAATCGAAGGATCTCTTGTTTCTGTCAAAGGGCCCAAGGGTGAACTAAAGCGCGTGGTTGATTCGCGCATGACGATGACATTGGAGAATACCCAGTTAATCATCAAGCGTGGCAGTGATGTGCGTGAGGAACGGGCACTGCATGGCCTGACTCGCGCGCTTGTGGCGAATATGGTGACAGGCGTCTCCACCGGCTTTAAACGGGTGCTTGAGATCAGTGTTGAGAGTGTTGGTTACCGCGCCGAGATGGCCGGCAAGAACCTGACGCTGTATCTTGGCTATTCACACCCGATTGACTATCCACCACCGGATGGGATTATTTTTACGACAGACGCAAAGGCGCGCACAATTACCGTGAGTGGTATCGACAAGGAGCTTGTCGGCGAGATTGCTGCGCGTGTCCGCCGGCTGCGCCCGCCAGAACCCTATAAGGGCAAGGGCATCCGATATCAGGGCGAAGTCGTTAAGCTGAAGCCAGGTAAGGCAGGCAAGACCGGTAAGGGCGCCAAGTAGGCCAGTGCGCCAAGCAATATCAGCGACTGAGAAGCGATAGCCCGTTGTGAAGTCCGTCCGTTGGCAACCAGATGCCGCGAGGCCGGTTGGCGCATCGAACACTCTGGAATATGGAGCAAGAGAACAATGGCAATAACAAATAGTGAACGCCGTGAGCGCCGTCGTCGCCGAGTGCGCGCCAAAGTTTATGGTGTGGCAAGTCGACCGCGCTTGAATGTATTTCGCAGTGCGAAACATATCTATGCCCAGTTGATCGACGATGATGCCGGCCATACGCTGGCGGCGGCTTCAAGCTTGGAAGCCGAAATCCGCAACCAGGTCGGGCTAAAGAAGGTTGAGGATGCAGTGGCTGTTGGCAAACTGCTGGCACAACGCGCGCAGCAGAAGCAAATCAAGCAGGTTGTGTACGATCGCGCAGGTTATCGTTATCACGGGCGTGTAAAGTCTGTGGCCGATGGCGCGCGCGAAGGTGGACTGGAGTTTTAACCCATGGAACGAACTGAACGGACTGACCGCAGGCGACGTGACACCCGGCAGGGAAATCGACCACGCGAGGAGAAACAGGAAGAACTCGACCAGCGTGTGGTTGATGTCACTCGTGTTGCGAAAGTAATCAAGGGTGGCAGGCGTTTTGCTTTCCGGGCGCTCATTGTTGTCGGCAACAATAACGGCAAGGTGGGCATTGGTATCGGGAAGGCGCGTGGTGTTCAGGACGCCATCCGCAAAGCGACCGATCGCGCGCGCAATAACATGAAGGAAGTTAATCTCGTCGCGGGCACTATCCCGCATGAGGTGATCACCAAACATGGCGGCGCTCAGGTTTTGCTTAAGCCTGCCTCGCCTGGCACCGGCATCAAAGCCGGAGGCGGTGTGCGCGCAGTTCTTGAGGCCGTTGGTGTGCGCGATGTTTTGACCAAGTCCCTGGGCTCATCCAGCAAGATGAATGCCACCTATGCCACATTTAAGGGCTTGATGGAGTTGAAGAACATCGACGAAGAAGCAAAGCGCCGGGGTAAGCCGGTCAGCGAGATACAACCATTCTGGAGACGCGGACATGACAGCAGCAATTGAGACAACCGGCGTCGCTCCAAAGCGTTTGATCGTAACGTGGGTGAAGAGCGCCATCGGTTATGGAGTGCGCCAGAAACGCACATTGAAGGCGCTGGGCTTTACCAAGCTGGGTCAAGTTGTTGAACATGCGGATAGCCCACAGCTACGTGGTATGTTAAACGCTGTGATTCACCTGGTCAAATTTGAAGAGAAGTAGGACAGTCCTGGCGTATTCGCCATGGTAGCTTGTTCCTGGATTGGAGCGAATCATGAAACTACATGACATTAAGCCGTCACCGGGTGCGCGACGACCTAAGAAGCGGAAGGGTATCGGCATTGCGGCTGGGCAAGGTAAAACTGCGGGTCGCGGCACTAAAGGTCAGGCATCGCGCAGCGGTGGTGTAAAGAAGGCTTACTTTGAAGGCGGTCAGTTGCCGGTGGTGCGCAAATTGCCGTTTGCGCGTGGCGTTGGGTTCTTTAATCCATATCGCGTCCTTTATGCGCCTGTGAACATCAGCACATTGGCTGAAAAGTTCGAGGCGGGCGCTGATGTAAACCCTGAAATTCTGGTAAAGGCTGGGGTAACGCACGGCAGCGACCAGTACATTGCCATTCTGGGCAGCGGTGATATCACGGTGCCTCTGAAGGTTGTTGCACACAAATTCTCAGAAACTGCGAAGGCCAAAATCGAGCAGGCTGGGGGAAGCGTACAGACCATCGACATCGTTCGCGGCCATCACCGCACGCGTTAAGATATACAAATATGCTACAAGCTCTACGAAACGCCCTGGTATTGCCAGAGCTTCGAAACAGGATTCTGTTCACTGTTTTTATCCTGGCAGTCTACAGGTTAATCTCGCACATCCCGGTTCCCGGGGTGAACGTCGAGGTCCTGCGCACTATTCAAAGTAGTGTGCAAAATGGATCTGCGGGCGGTCTGGGCAATCTTGTTGGCTTACTCAGCCTGTTGTCGGGTGGAGCTGTTGCGAATTTCTCAGTGCTGTCGATGGGTGTTTATCCCTATGTGACGGCGCAACTGATTCTGCAGTTGCTCATCCCAATCATTCCTCGTCTGGAAGAAATGGCCAAGGAAGGTGAATCCGGTCGTCGCAAGATTAACCGGTTGACTTACCTGGCCACCGTTCCTATGGCGATGTTGAATGCCATTGGACAGGTCAGCATTTTCGAACAGATAGGTTCCCGAGCGACATCGGGGCTTGGGCGAGTTCTACCGTCCTGGGGTCTGGTTCCGGCGGAGAATATCCTCCCAACCCTTGTGACGATCATCACAATGACGGCTGGCACTATGTTTGCCATCTGGCTGGGTGAATTGATCACTGAGCAGGGGATAGGGCAAGGTTTGTCGATCATCATCTTCGGCGGTATCGTCTCGCGACTGCCGTTTAACTTGATCAGCCTGTCGCAATCTGGCACCAGCGGGCTTTCGACCGTGGCCACTCTCCTGTCGTTTACTCTTATTCTTGTGGGCATGGTAGTTGGCATCGTCATTATCCAAGAGGGAGAAAGACGAATACCGGTGCAGTATGGACGCAGGGTGCGCGGTCGCAGGATGATGGGCGGCTCAGGCACACATATCCCCTTGAAAGTGAACTCTACGGGAATGATCCCGTTGATTTTCGCCCAGGCCATGCTGGTATTCCCGGCTGTCATCGCAGGATTTTTTGTCAACAGCACAGACGCTACGGTGCAGAATTTCGCAAACGGCGTCGTGCGGTTATTCACGGGCAGCCGATCGGGTGGTAATGTCTCGGTGGAAGAGATCATTTACGCGTTGCTCTACTTTGCGATGGTGGTCGGGTTTACCTACTTCTACACCGATGTGGTCATGCAGCAGCAGAATCTCCCCGAGAACCTGCAGAAGCAGGGTGGTTTTATTCCAGGAATACGCCCTGGGAAGACGACTGAAGTGTTCGTCACGCGCATCATGCGTCGATTGACACTGGTTGGCGCGCTCTTCCTTGGAATCCTGGCGATTCTTCCTTACATCATCGATACACTGGCTACTATCAATGGCTTGCAGTTCCTGGCGCCATTAGGTGGTAATTCGCAGTTGATTTCTGGCGCTGGACTTTTAATTGTGGTGGGCGTTGTACTGGATACAATGCGCCAGCTTGAAGCACAATTAATGATGCGGCGTTACGAGGGGTTCATCAGATAAAATGAGGAATCGATGGTATGGCATTGTCCTCCTGGGTGGTCCTGGCTCCGGCAAGGGGACTCAGGCAGTTTTACTGGCATCAACGCTTAACATACCTCATATCTCGACGGGCGACCTGTTTCGGGGTAATTTGAAACAAGGCACACCGCTGGGCTTGCTTGCAAAGAGTTATATGGATCGGGGCGAACTGGTTCCCGATGAGGTCACAGTTGGGATGGTGCGAGTGCGGCTGAGCGAGCCTGATTGTGACAAGGGGTTTATTCTCGACGGATTCCCGCGCACTATTGCGCAGGCTGAAGCGCTGGATAAGGTCCTTCTTGAATTTGGCAAGGCGCTCACCGGGGTTCCGTATTTGCATGTGAGTGACGCCCTATTACTGGAGAGACTCTCCAGTCGTTGGACGTGCCGGGTTTGTGGCGCTGTATTCAATAAGGTTACGCCGCCGCCGCGAGAAGGCTGTAAAAAGGAAAACTGTGACGGTGAGTTGTATCGCCGGCCGGACGATGAGCCGGAGACGCAGAAAAACCGCATTCGAGTGTACGAAAAGCAAACCGCGCCATTAATTATTTTTTATGCCAAGCGCGGGTTGGTTGTTGAGATCTCGGGTGAGCAGGACGTTCAGCATGTTCAGTTGGATATGTTGCGCGCTGTGAATCTTGAGATTGTTGTTGACGAACCGTCACAGAAGGCGCGTGCGTCGCTTGTGGAAGATGATTGCTGATGGTAGTGTTAAAGTCGCCGTCGGAAATCGCTGTCATGCGCCTGGCTGGACGAATCGTTGCAACGGTGCTGGCCGAAATGCGCGAGCGAGTCAAGCCGGGAGTTACCACGCTGGAGTTGGATGAAGCAGCTGAGCATATTATCCGCCAGCATGGCGCTACCCCCTCGTTCAAGGGTAAGGCGCATTCTGATCCAGGCGCCCCACCGTTCCCGGCAGCGATCTGCGCATCAGTGAATGAGGAGATCGTGCACGGCATTCCTTCATCGCGGCGATTAAAGGAAGGGGATATCATCTCGGTCGATGTCGGAGCGTATTACAAGGGCTATCATGGGGACTCTGCGGTAACGCTTCCGGTCGGGAAGGTGAGCAAAGAGGCTGCTGACTTGATGCGCGTTACCGAGGAGTGCCTGGCAGCGGCGATTGCCGTGGCGCGCAATGGCAATCGCACAGGCGACATCGGCGCCGCCATACAGCACACTGCGGAATCACAAGGCTTCAGTGTCGTGCGCGAATATACGAGCCATGGCGTTGGGCGGGAATTACACGAGGGTTTCAGCCTGCTGAACTATGGCACGGCTGGTCACGGCATGGTGTTGCGGCCTGGTCTGACGATTGCGGTTGAACCGATGATCAACGCGGGAAAATATGGCACGAAAGTGAAGAAAGACAAGTGGACAGTTGTAACAATTGATGGTAAACTGTCTGCCCATTTCGAGCATACCATAGCGATCACCGAAGGTGACGCGGAGATATTGACGAAATTGGATAAACAGTAACTTGCGACATCCGGCCGGCAACAATGCGGGTCGGATTTTGCACGTCTGTGAAGCATGGTTGCAACGGCATCAGGAAACAGGCACGCGAAAGCATGTAACCTTGATGTCGCAAGTAGAAAACGGTTATTACCGGCGCTGGAGAGAGAACAGAGATGAAAGTTACATCATCAGTGAAAAAACGTTGCCCGAAGTGCAAAGTGGTTAAGCGGCACGGCAATGTTTTCATTATTTGCGAGAACCCGAAGCACAAGCAGAGGCAAGGTTAAGCGGCAAGATTGCCGAGGTATTTAAGGAGCAAGCATGGCGAGAATAGCAGGCGTTGACTTGCCAAGGAATAAGCGAGTTGACATTGGTTTGTCCTACATTTATGGTATCGGACGGCCTTTGGCTTCGTCGATTCTGGCACGCACAGTAGTAAGTCCAGCCACACGCATCAAAGATTTAACTGATGCCGAGGTCGCGCAACTGCGCGATTTGATTGAAAAAGAGTATCGTGTTGAAGGCGATCTGCGACGCGAAGTGCAGCTCAACATCAAGCGCTTGATCGAGATTGGTTGCTATCGTGGCATGCGCCACAAGCGCAATTTGCCCGTGCGCGGACAGCGCACGCGCACCAATGCCCGCACAAGAAAAGGCATTAAGAAGACTGTGGCAGGACGTGGTCGACGCCGCGGCGCAAAGAAGAAGTAAAAATGACTAGGGTGGGACTGTGCGCCCGCTCTACGGAGAAGAAGGGAAACACACATGGGACGAGCAGCAGGTGGACGCGGACCGCGTCGCCAAACCAATCCGCGCAGAGCGCGCAAGAATGTAGCCTCTGGCGCATTGCATATTATGGCTACATTCAACAATACCATCGTAACTGTTACCGACAAGAGCGGCGGCACGATTTGCTGGGCAACCGCAGGATCGGCAGGCTTTAAGGGCAACCGAAAGAGCACGCCATTTGCCGCGCGTATCGCGATGCAAAACGCAGTTCGCACCGCAATTGAAAACGGTATGCAGGAAGTGGATGTATATGTGAACGGGCCTGGGCCCGGCCGTGAAGCTGCGATCCGCGCGTTACAGGGCGGTGGTATGCGAGTTCGCTCCATTGTCGATGTGACTCCTGTGCCACACAATGGCTGTCGTCCACCCAAGAAGCGCCGCGTCTGAGTTCTGTTCATTTCAATAAGAAACAACTATGGCAAGACATACTGGACCAGTTTGCCGCCTGTGCCGACGTGAAGGCGAGAAACTATTTTTGAAAGGGGCGCGTTGCTTAACTCCGAAGTGCCCCGTCGAGAAACGTGGTTATATTCCCGGTCAACATGGCCCGAACAGCAAGGCCAAGCGCGTAAAGACCAGCGACTATTCGCTGCAGTTGCGCGAGAAGCAGAAGGTTCGCCGTCTGTACGGCATCCTGGAGGCTCAGTTCCGCCGTTACTTCCGCGAGGCTCTGAAGAAGCGCGGCGTCACCGGCGAGCAGCTCTTGATTTTGCTGGAACGCCGTCTGGACAATGTGATTTATCGCTCTGGGTTTGCCGCATCACGAGCCAATGCCCGCCAGGTGGTGGCGCATGCTCACTTGACGGTGAACGGGCATCCTGTGGATATCCCGTCATATCTGGTCAAGGCTGGCGATAAGATCGCCGTGCGCGAAAACAGTCGCCCGCTGACGTACTGGAAAGTGCTTGGAGAAGAGAAGAACGTTCCGGGCGTCCCGCAGTGGCTCAGCCCTGATCGGTCAACTCTATCGATCATTGTCCAGTCCCTGCCAACGCGTGAGCAGATTGAGGCGCCGGTGAAAGAGCAGTTGGTTGTTGAGTACTACTCGCGCTAGTCGCTTTTTGGTATTTCGGTTTCGATTCCGCATCTGCTGCTGTGGAGCGTTAGCTGGTTTTGGATCGCAGTCTGAATATCGAAAGACGGAAATTGGAGGGAAAGGTGTTATCTGCACCAGTATTTCCTAAAGTTGAGAGCGACGTCCTGACGCGCGACTACGGCCGATTTATTATCGGCGCGATGGAACAGGGCTACGGCGTTACGATCGGCAACTCGCTTCGCCGTGTGTTGTTTAGTTCATTGCCGGGCGCCGCCATCACATCAATGCGTTTGACTGATGTGCATCACGAATTTTCTGACGTTCCGCATGTTAAGGAAGACGTGATGCAGTTGATGCTCAACGTCAAGCAGATCCGTCTGCACATGCGTGGCGAAGGTCCAATGCGCATGCGGCTTGAAATCCGCGGTGAAGGCGTAGTCACGGCCGGCGACATTATTGTCCCGCCCGAAATTGAGATCATTAATCCTGATCTCTACTTGTTGACAACGGATTCCAGCAAAGCTAAGCTGGATATTGAGTTTCAGGTGGAAGCAGGGCGAGGTTATTCGCCGGCGGAGCAACGCGGCAAGTTGCCAATCGGCGAGCTGCCCGTTGATGCGATTTATAGCCCTATCAGGCGGGTGAATTTCGAAGTTGAAGCTGCCCGTGTTGGTCTGATGACCAACTACGACCGCCTGATCTTCGAGATTTGGACGGATGGCACGATGCGCCCGCAGGATGCTCTGCGCCAGGCTGCAATGATCATTGTTCAGCACGTGCAGTTGATATCAGGCGTGTCACTCGATGAGATGTTGCCAGAGGGTGCCAGCGAGAGCAAGGGTATTCCGACCGAGTTGAGCAGCAAACCGATTGAAGAGCTTGAATTGAGCGTTCGCGTTTATAACGCGTTGAAGCGCACAGGCATCTCGACGATTGGCGATCTTCTGGACATGATCGAGAAGAATGGCGGAACGCTGACCAACCTGCGGAATTTCGGCGAGAAATCCATGGCGGAGTTGAAAGACAAACTGCGTGAACGGGGACTGTGGCCTCGTGAGCCAGAGGATGATGCACCGCTGATTGTCGGTGAGGAAGAAGCGTAAGACATCATGAGACATAAGATGCAAGGTTACAAACTCGGACGCACTACCGCGCAGCGCGATGGGCTCCGACGCAGCCTGGTCACTGAACTGATTGATCATGGGCGCATCCAGACGACTGAGACGAAGTGCAAGGCCATTCGTGATCAGGCTGAAAAGCTGGTTACTATCGCCAAGTCTGGCCTGGATAGTGAAACGTCGCGCCAGGTTACAGCCCGCCGGCTTGTTGCGGCCCAGGTTGATGGTGGCGTTGAAGTGGTGCGCAAGTTGTTCACAGATATTGCTCCGCGGTATCGCGAACGCAAAGGTGGATATACTCGCATATACAAACTCGGCCCGCGCAAGGGTGACAACGCCCAGATGGCGCTGATTGAGTGGGTATAGGCATTGGCATTGAGTCTGCGCGCGATTGTGGCGTATGATGGCACGGACTTTCACGGATTTCAACGCCAGAAAAATGCGCGAAGCGTTCAAGGCGCACTAGAGGAAGCTCTCAGCAATACCTGTGATGAAGCGGTGAGCGTGGTCGGCGCCGGCAGAACGGATGCTGGTGTGCACGCAGCAGGGCAGGTGATCGCGTTCAAAGTGAACTGGTCACACGCTCTGCCGGAGTTGCACAGAGCGTTGAATGTGCGACTGCCGGGAGACGTTGCGGTGTTGGATGTTGCTGAATGTGATGAGGCATTTCATCCTCGCTACAGCGCTCGCAGCCGGGTGTATGAGTATACGGTAACAGTTAATCCGGTGCGCCACCCTTTACTAAGGCGATATACTTGGCAGATTGAGAGCGATCTGAATGCTGTCTTGATGAACGAGGCGGCTGCGGTGCTGGTTGGAGAGCATGATTTCGCGGCCTTTGGAACAGCGCCTCAGGGCGATGTGACAATGCGAAAGGTGCTTCGAGCAGACTGGCAGTTGATCGGACCGTCCGAACGGCAATCAGGCTCGATTCTCAGGTTCACGATTGAGGCGAATGCCTTTCTATTTCGAATGGTGCGACATATCGTGATAGCGCTGGTGCAGGTCGGAAGAAAGAAACTGAGCGCTGGCGATATGCGCGATATTCTGGCGAGTAGAGACTCACAGCGAATCAAGGGAATTGCCCCTGCGTGTGGGCTAAGCCTGGTGAAGGTGACATATTAGATTAAGAGACTTGGAGGAACCTGGTTTCGCCAGGAGCAACCGGCAGATGGGTTGTTTCTGCAGAGACCAGGTTCCTGAAGCAGGACTCTTGAGGATGGTAGACGATGATTTCGAATAAAACCTACGTAGCAACACCTGAAGGAGCGGCGGCAGATAAGACTTGGTATGTCTTGGATGCTGAGGGCAAAACGTTGGGACGCGTGGCCTCAAAAATTGCCCAGATGATCATTGGCAAACACAAGCCCACCTATACGCCTAGCGTTGATTGCGGCGACTTTGTGGTCGTGATCAATGCAGATAAGATTAGAGTGACTGGCAACCGACTGGAAGAGAAGATGTACGTCCGCCATTCCATGTATGCCGGCGCCGGGTTGAAACAGGTTTCGCTGAAGAACGTTCTGGCACACAGGCCCGAGCGCGCCATTCGCGATGCCGTATGGGGTATGATCCCCCATGGCAGACTTGGTCATCGCTTGATCACGAAGCTGAAAGTGTATGGCGGCAACGAGCATCCGCACACTGCACAGCAGCTGAAGGTGCTTGATCTCAATTAACCGGAATCGCGAATCGCGGTATTCCTGGCTGGAGAGTAATAAGGAATGACTGAAACACAGCAATACTATGAAGGCGTTGGTCGCCGCAAGGAAGCCACTGCGCGCGCGCGACTGTATACCGGCGGCAGCGGCAAAGTGTTGATCAACGACCGCGAACTGGAAGCCTACTTCGGGCGTGATCTGGATCGCATGGCGATCAAGTCACCGCTTGCGCTCACCGGCGCAGAAGCGCTTTATAACGTTAGCGTGCATGTCAACGGCGGCGGCAGCACCGGTCAGTCGATTGCAGCCCGCATGGCAGTCGCCCGCGCGTTGCTGAAAGTTGACCCCGAATTTCGCACTGCGCTCAAAGCGGCTGGCTTTCTATCACGCGATGCCCGCGAGAAGGAACGCAAGAAGCCAGGTTTGAAGCGTGCCCGCAAGGCGCCAACTTACACGAAGCGCTAAGGCTTACCGGAGGATTGTGCTATGAATCTTGTTGAATCGCTCGAAAAGAGCTTAACGCCAAACGCAAAAATCCCGGTATTGCAGCCAGGTGACACCGTCCGCGTCCATCAGCGCATTGTTGAAGGAGAACGTGAGCGCATCCAGGTGTTCCAAGGCACCGTGATTCGTTTGCGCAAGGGCGGCGCTAATGCGAGCTTTACGGTCCGCCGTATTGCTACGAACAATATCGGTGTGGAGCGCACCTACCTGTTGCACTCACCGCGCATTGAAAAAGTTGAAGTGCTCAAGCACGCGAAAGTGCGCCGCGCTCAGCTTTATTATTTCCGCAAGTTGATGGGTAAGTCAGCGCGCCTCAAGGAGCGCCTGGCTGTGCGCCCTACGGTAGCCAAGGTTGTCGCGCCTGTCGCGACACCAGTTGCCGTGCAGTCTGTCGAAACACCCGCAGTGTAGTCTGGTTCGAACGTAGCCTTTGGGCGCAACGATAAGTTGCGCCCTTTGTCCGTTTTCCCCGTTAGCGGCACACCGTTCGTTACTTCACACGATCTGTAACAGTAGCCGGCTGTGGAAGCAGTAGCGACCCATACATTTGTTTTGTCGGCGGACTGGCGAAGGTTGGCGGACGCGCTTTGCCATGAGGATCGTATAGCCCCACAAAGACTGGATACTGCCCCGCTTTTGCATCCCGTGGGATTTCCAGTGGGTGAATATCCTCGACGATCTGATTGGGCTGCCAGCATGTTGTTGGATAAAGCCAATCGACTGGCGCGGTATCACTGGAGGTCAGTCGCGCCTGATCGCTCTCGTCATCGGCGACATGGATGAATACCTTGTATGCCACGCCTATAGGTTCAGGGCTCATGCGTTGCCAGTACAGGGTCATCGTCTGATAGGCTCCCGGTCGCAACTCCGGAATCTTATAACCCAGCAGGGCAATCTGACCGCTGGCGCCAAATCGCGTATCGACCGCTGTGGCATCGGCCGGCAGAGTCGCCGGCGGCATCATGGCGGGGGTGATTCCATAATCGTTCAAGACGCGCATCACCCCCGCCATGACCACAAGTTGTGCCGCGAGCAGGACAACGACTATGGCTTGTTCAGCCTGCCGCCGGCGCGCGATGACGATTGCCGCAGCAGCAACCGCAACCGGCGTGAAGAACAACCACACACGGCCTGTCTCGCCGCGCGCCACATGCAGAACCGAGAGTAAAAACAGTGTCACACAAAAAGCGGCCGTTAACGGTGTGGCGCGTTTCCATCCGGCGAGCGCTACGATTGCCACAATAGGCAGACCGGTGAACGTGATGATGTCCCATGGATGCCAGACCACAAACGGCCAGTAAGGAAAGTCGATGCTCAGGTGGCTGGAAAATATTACCCGGTACAATGCGATCGGGTCCAGGCCAAAGAACACGAAAGCCAGCACCCACAACGACACTGCTCCAAGAACGACAAGCGCTCCTTGCGCCGGCGTGGCTGCCATGTGCTCAAACGGCGCAGGTTTGCGCGCGGCTGTGTCTGAATGATGCGGACGAGCGCATAGATGCCTGCAATCAGCGCAATCGGCACATTGCCGAAGCTTGCGAAGGTTGCGATGGAAAGCACAAATCCTGCCGCAAGCGCGTGTTTGTAGCTATTCCGGGTCACGATCGCTTCGCACAACAACAACACCGTTATCGTGGCAAGCGCAAACCCGCGATCCAACTGCGCTACCCAGATGCCATAACCCGGCGTGAGCGGGTAGAGCAGCACTGCCAAAACTGCGGCCTTTGCTCCAGCCAGACGTTTTACCAATGCATACAGGGGCAGCACCGGCAGCATTGCCAGAAGGATCTCAACCAGGATTCCGAACGCGCCGGCGGCCATCTGGTTTGCCGCGACCGTCGTTGCGACATCACTCAGGCAACTGTATGGGCGCAACCAGTTCGCGACAGTGTTCGCGGCTTCTGGCGCCAGCTTGAAAAGCTGCGCTCCCGCCCAGTAAATCAACGACAATCCCGGCGGGTGCCGGCTTTCGTGCACCGGATACTCCGGCGCATTCTGCGGGTAGTCTCCGATGAAGCGCGCTACGTCCTGCACCTGAGCGCCAACGGTCCAGTAACCGCTGCTCTTGATCGCATACGTGCGCCACACAATACCGACGAGTGGATCGGGTTCGGTGACGCGTGTCACGCTCCATTGAATCGCCAGGCCGCCAACGATGGCGAGTGCAATCAGCCCCGCGCGTTGCGCTCGGGTTAATCCGTCATCCGACTTGACGCGCCGCACCAGCAGCCAGCCACAAATGGCATAGGAGAGAACGCAGAGGATTAACGGCAGGATTGCATCCAGCGGGACATTGAACTCGCGCCGCCATAGGATCAACAGGTCGCGATTGGGGTAAAAAAGAAGATTGAGCACATAGATGGTTGTGGGGATGGCGGGAATGAGCAGGAACCATCGTGTCGCTTTGGGCATTGTTTTGGCAGTATACCATCGCGATTGGGGCTGACTCAGGCGCGCGATCTGGCGATGTTGCGTTCGCAGTTTGCAGATTATGAACTATAACAGTGACGTGGAGGCAACTATGCATATCGTCCATGTGCACATTCATGTCAAGCCCGAGAGGGTGCAGGCTTTTAAGCAGGCGTCCATTGAGAACGCCAGTAACAGCATCAACGAGCCGGGCATTGCTCGGTTTGATGTCATTCAGCAAGTCGATGATCCAACGCGATTTATTCTCGTTGAGGTTTACCGCGCGCCTGACGATCAACTGAAACATCGTGAGACGACGCACTATCAGAAATGGCGCGATGCGGTCGCGGATATGATGGCTGAACCGCGTTTTGCCGTGAAACTCACGAATCTGTTTCCGGCGGATCAGGGGTGGGGGTAACTTATGCGTTTTGAATTTGCGACCGCAAATCGAATTATCTTCGGCCCAGGCGCCATCCAGCAGATCGGTAAAATCACGGCGGAGTTTGGGCGGCGCGCACTGGTGATGACTGGATGGCCGGTTGATCAAACAACGGAAGTATTTAACGCACTGAGCGCCCACGGCGTCACGGCAAGCTACGTTCCTGTGTCTGGCGAACCTACTACTGAGAGTATCAGCCAGGGCGTGGAGCGGGCGCGGATCGACCAGTGTGATGTCTTGATTGGCTTTGGCGGCGGCAGCGCCGTCGACAGCGCGAAAGCCGTCGCTGCGTTGCTGGCGAACGGCGGCGAACCGCTGGATTATCTTGAGGTAATTGGAAAAGGCAAACCGTTAACGAAGCCATCTGCCCCATGCATCGCGATCCCAACAACTGCTGGCACCGGCGCTGAGGTGACGCGCAACGCGGTGCTGGCATCCAGGGAGCATAAGGTCAAGGTGAGTTTGCGCAGTCCTACCATGCTGCCGCGAGTCGCCCTGGTCGATCCCCAACTGACGTTGTCGCTCCCGGCGGCCGTCACTGCGAGCACCGGGATGGATGCTCTGGCACAACTCATCGAACCGTTTGTGTCGATCAAGGCTAACCCGATTACGGATGCGTTCTGTCGTGAGGGCATGCAATTGGCTGCGCGTTCGTTGCGGCAGGCTTACGAACATGGAGATGACCCGAATGCGCGCGAGGATATGGCGCTGGCCAGCTTGCTGGGTGGGCTGGCGCTTGCGAATTCCGGCCTTGGCGCTGTGCATGGCTTTGCCGGGCCGATTGGCGGCCTGTTCCCCGCGCCACACGGAGCCGTCTGTGCGCGCTTGCTCCCACCGGTCATGGCAATCAATGTGCTGGCATTGCGCGAGCGCCAGCCGGAGAGCATGGCCTTGCGCCGGTATGACGAAGTGGCGCGGATACTGACGGCCAATCCCGCAGCAACAGCGCAGGATGGCGTGATCTGGGTGCAGGAACTGTGCGAGGCACTGCATATCCCACTGTTGAGCGCCTACGGTATGAATGCCCAGAGCCTACCAGACCTGGTTGAAAAGTCGGCAGTCGCCAGCAGTATGCAGGCGAATCCGCTTAAACTCACTATAGAGGAAATGCACGAGATGCTTGTGCAGGCGCTCTAAACTTCACACACTTTGTTCCAAGGCAGTTGCACTGCCGCTCTGCAGACTGCGCAGTGCAACTGCGCTTGGAACATCAACAACTGGAATATCATCAACTGGAACATCATTTATGGAGTACACATGCGTAAAGAAACAATGACCCCGCGCGAGCGCTGGCTGGCCGTTCTGACGCGCCAGAAGCCCGATCGCGTCCCGATGGATTACTGGACTACCGATGAAGCCGCGAAGAAACTACTGGCGCATCTGGGATGCCGGACGCGCCGCCAAGCGCTCGAAAAAATGCACGTCGACTATGTCGTCACCGCAGGGCCGAAGTACAAGGGCCCACGACTAAAGCCGCATCAAGATGTGTATGGGTGCAAATACCGCGACATTGACTATGGCAGCGGTGTGTATCGCGAGTTGATCCACAGCCCACTGGCTGCGTTTACCTCTGTTGAGGAGATCGAGAAGAATTACACGTTTCCCAATGCGGACTGGTGGGACTACAGCGAGATTCCCGATCAAATCAAAGGCCGTGAGCAATACCCGATTCGCGGCGGCGGCTCTGAGCCGTTTCTGATGTACAAAAACCTGCGCGGTGACGAGCAGGCGTTCATGGATCTGATCGAGAATCCTGAGATTGTCCACTACTGCATGGGAAAGATGTTCGATCTGGCGCACGAGAACACGCGCCGCATTTACGAGCAGATTCCTGGTAAGGTGATGATCACCTATGTGGCCGAGGATATGGGCGGGCAGACGGATCTGATGTTTTCACCAAAGCAGATTCGCGAGTTTCTATTGCCTGGGATGAAGCGCATTATCGATCTTGCGCATCAAGCCGGCGCCTATGTGTTTCACCACAACGACGGCAATTGCAGCCGCATTCTGCCGGATATGATCGCGCTTGGCGTCGACGTTCTGAACCCGATCCAGTGGCGCTGTCCTGGCATGGAGCGCGAGAAACTGAAGCGCGAGTTTGGCGACAAACTCATTTTCCATGGCGGGGTGGACAACCAGTTTACGCTTGCATTTGGCACGGTCGAAGACGTGCGCACCGAGGTGCTGGATGACCTGCGCTTACTGGGTGAGGGCGGCGGGTATATCCTGGCCCCCTGTCATAACATCCAGGCCGTCAGCCCACCGGAGAATATCGTCATGATGTACCAGACGGCCTATGAAAATGGCTGGGTAGATTAAGCGCGATTCTTCGCTATCCACGCCCTCAGTTCAATCAGGTGCTCGTCGTAGTGCTCGTAGGTGTTCCAGACGACCCAGGTGAACAGAGGGCGTCCTCCCGTCCATGCGAACCGTTTGTCATCAAACAGATCGCCGTCGGGTGTCTTCTCGACAAGACTGAGCAACGCCATGTAGGCTGCCCTTTCACTTTCTCGCACGTCTGTCAATGACCGGTCGTGGTTCTGGGCGTAGGTGCGCGCGTTGACTGCATTTACATCACCGAATTCAACGGCATCACCCGGTGCACCGCCCGAGCATAAGGTTGTCAGGATGTCCGTTGCGCGCTGCTCCCACCAGCCAATGTGAGCGAGCAGATCTTTGACAGACCATGCGTTGTAAAGGCTAATGTCAGTCGTCCGGGTGTCGGCCACCTGTGCCAGTGTTGCGTCCAGCCGCGCGCGCGACTCCGTTACAAGCGTAAGTAATTCGGCTCGATCCATCACTCCTCCTGCAATATCTACTGGAAATCAAATGCCTGTTGTCTGCTATGTTAACCCGACAACGCGAGCCGGGTAGTCGCACACATGATTGAACCCTGACTTAAGGGCCGTGGCAGCGGATGGCCGGTTGTCTGCCCGGCAATGCCAACCCACCTGGCGAACGCCGCGCGCGCGGGCAATATCAACCAGTGCGCGCGTCATCGCCGTAGCGAGTCCCAGTCGCCGATAGGCTTCACCGGTTTCGATGCCGATTTCGCAGCGATCCGCACAGTTGTACTCCGAGAGGCACCAACCGGCCAACTCGTCACGCGTGACGATGCACACCCCGAAGCTTTTATCGAGGAAGTCTGTAACGGTTGGACGCTCTGAACACATCTCTTCTTTGAGACTCTCCAGGTTACGCAAGTGGGTCAGTTTAAGTAAACCCGCATCGACCGCGCGAAGTTCAAACCCCTCTGGCAGTTCGTGCGATTCGCAATCTGTCACATTGTCACTTGTGTTGGTTGAGTAATACTGCCTAAGCGATGGGATCAGGTTGCGACCAGGCAGTAAATGCTTCTCGATGCTGTCGCTCCACTGCTCCGGCGCATAGTAGAGCGACATCCAACGTAGTCCGCGCGCCAGTTTGTGTGGGATTACCACTTGCTCAAACACCCGCGCTATTTCAGTGTTAAAGACAGCGTTGTCGGGAACACCGGCGAGGATATGGCGATGTCCGACCCATGCCATCAAGGAGGTGGGATGGGTTTCCTCATCGACAAATATCCGCGCCGGCGTCAGTCCTGCCATGATGCTTGATATGGCGAGGTGGTGATCCATCGGCTGGAATAACGGTGTTGTAATCGAAAATCGATCTGGCGTCAGTTCATAAATCATTGGGTTTGGTAATACCGACGTGTAGATGGGACAACCGCCAAAATGAGCATGATCGATGCTAACACGGCAAGGACGACGCTAATTGGCGCAATCAGGTTCAATAGGACGACTTCGCCTACCAGCCACCCGAGTAGGACGCCGTTTAACGCGATCAATTCAAGCCGTGACCACCGAAGCCGCGCCCATAGGCCATATAACACCACCAGGGAGCCAATGGCGTAGACAATCAGCAGGAAAAGGCCCGGTAATACGTAATTGTTCAATGGCAGCGGTTTCAGCGCATCGGTTGTCATCCCCATACCGTGGCCGCTTGGGTCGGCTACGAACGATAACCCGCCGATAAAGCCGCCGAGTGAGAGGAAGACGAGGCAGGTCGATTATTTTCGTTCTTGACACTGTTATGGCCTGTGTGGTATATTCTCGTCCGTTCTGGACATGAACTGTTTCAGGCAGACAAGGTAAAGGGTACGCCTCCGCGGAGGTTGACTAGTTACAGAGTAGGCCGACATCTTCCCGTAATTAATAATAGGGTAGATGTCGGCCTTTTTTGATATCTCGGTGGTGACATTGGCTACGAAGAAGAAAACACGAGGCGAGTGTGAGGCTGAATTCACGAAAGCGATGATAAAGTTTGAAAAAGAGTATCTGGGGCGTGGGCCGCTTGATGCGCGCACTTTTTTCATAAATGACATGGTTGTTGTCCGATTGCGAGGAATACTCACCCCTGCTGAGATGAAACTGTCGGAAAGGCCTGAGGGCAAGAGTCTGGTTAAAGAGACGCGTCGCCAACTGTTTGAAACTTCCCGTCCCTTGATCGAGGAAATTGTCAGCACCGTCATTGGCTGTCATGTGATCAGCTTGCACACCGACATGAGCACGAAAACCGGTGAGCGGGTGGTCGTGCTGACTGTCGACATCAACATGGATGAGGTTTATGCCTAGCACCTTGCCGGAACAAATCTGAAGTGTAGTGACGAGATTGTGTTACAAAGGATGACCAAAATGAACAAATCGATGCCGATTACGGTGGCTTATGGCGATGGCATTGGCCCGGAAATCATGGATGTTGCGCTGAAGATATTGGGCGAAGCCGGGGCAAGCCTGGATATAGAACGGATTGAAGTTGGCGAAAGCGTCTATAAACGTGGTTTCAGCGCAGGGATTGAGCCGTCGGCGTGGGAATCATTGCGGCGCACCCAGGTGTTTTACAAGGGCCCGATCACCACACCACAGGGGGGCGGGTTCAAAAGCCTCAATGTCACAACGCGAAAAACGCTCGGTCTGTATGCAAATGTGCGGCCGGTTGCGTCCTATGCGCCGTTCGTGGCGACCAAACATCCCGTCATGGATGTTGTGATCATCCGCGAAAACGAGGAGGATCTGTACGCTGGTATCGAGCATCGCCAGACCGATGAGGTGTATCAA
>CAIXPS010000358.1 GCA_903921365.1 uncultured bacterium
CGATAACTTCGCAAAGAAACTGCTTGACTCTGTGTGCCACATCATCCCAGTTGACTGGGAACTGACTCATTCGTGCTATTCCAGAGGCAACCAGACTCGCCCGTAAGTCGTTATCCTGCATTAGTAAACGCATTTTCTCGGCCCAATCCTTGGGCTCGTTTGGTACAGCATACAGCGCAGCATCGCTGCAGAGTTCATGAGCATAGGGCATGTCGCTGACAATCTGCGGACGTCCCCATGCCATAGCTTCCAGATGAGCAGAACTGAGGGATTCAAGAACACTCGGCATTACACAAGCATCACAGGTTTCGTAAAGTGCGCGAAGATGCGCTTTTGATATCCAGCCAAGTGAAATGAGGCGCCCCGCATCGATTAATCTCTCCGCTGTGTCACCACCAACATGAATTGCCTCTTCTCTAGAGATCGTCAATACCAACCGTACATCAACTCCAGTTGCACAAAGGTGGTCGAGTGCAATTATTGCAGTCCGATGATTTTTGTGAGGTACATAGGTCGCCACATACAAGAAACAAAAGGGTTTGCTGTTGTCCCCACCTTTAATGCGGCGTATCACATCACTTGGCAATAGTTGGGATTGTATATCTTTTTGATCCTCAACTGCTTTCGGAATGACCGCCATTCTTAAGGGAGCAAGTCCGCTCTCTTGAACTAATTGAGCCATCGTATTGGTTTGAGTAATGATTCCATCGGCACAACTCAAAGATCGTCGAGAAAAATAACGGAGCATTACCACATTCAATCTGCTATCGGGATGGGTGCGCGTCTCCTTGAAGGGATAGACTTGGTGTGGGTTATGCAAACTCAAGACTTGAACAACTCCCGTGCGCACGTATGGCCCGATATTCAGACTCCAAATGACGTCGGACTCCTGCTCCTGTGCAAGGCATTTCAGACTGTGGTAATTCAACCAGAAGCGTCGGACCTCTTTCCATCGGTCATTCGGAAGGGAAATCACTCGACAATTGGAGAATTTTACCATCTCCTCAAGCGGCGATCCCTGAGAACAGACAATTGCCAAGGAATCTTGGGGAAAGGCCCGAGCGTAAGCGTTCATCAACAAATGAACATTGGAAATCCCACCGCCCCGATCTGGACCGTATGATTGAAATAGAATCTTCATAGCTTCGAATACGTATTGCTTAAGACATCGCCGATATCGGCTAATTACTTGCTAATTCCGTCGCTGTGGTTTTGCTAGAACGAACGTAACCGTGAGAAAAACTGGGACAACTGGGTCACATAGTTTCTATAGTCAAAAGACACCTCTGCCTGTCGTCGGCAGGCAACACTCATCTCTATTAACTTTTCAGGAGAAGTTCCAAGTGCTCGTTGAATGCCCTTGGCGAGGGCCCGTTCCGAACAATCATCCACCAGAAATCCTTCGACCCCATCTCGCACATACTGATCGATGTCACTCGTCACATTAGTAATGAGAGGCAAACCGGCGGCCAACGCCTCAACGACCTTCGTAGGAAAACCGGCTTGAGCAAACCGTTCGTTCGAGCGCAATAAGACAGCGAAATGTGCGCCGATAAGCAATTCAGGCACAAGGCTTTGAATCACTTGACCATGAAGAATTAACCCATCCCCCAAATCTTGCCCCAATCCTATGTGGCCTCTTAACCAGTAGCAAACGTCTTTTTCAGTAGGGCCAACTAACTCTAAAACCACCGGCTCTCCTTTACTTCGCAGGGTTTTTACCGCACCGATGATTCGTCCCATCAACTCTTTTTGTGCAGGGTTGCCAGCATAGATTAACCGCAAAGGACGTTCGTCCCAAGCGCGCGCTCTCTTAAGGGACCATTTTGCATCGGACAGGTCAACCAGGGGTGGGATACGAATCGTATTGATCCCTCGATCCTCATAGAATCGCTCCAAGTAGGAACTGATAGCAATCAAGTTGCCAGCACGGCAGTTCAAATAACGCATGGACAGTTCGACATCCCAACGATGCAAGCCAAAGCGGCCGCCTGGATAGTGCCGTGGGTCATGCCATTCTGTACAGTCAACAACCACCGCGATGCCGTTCACTCGACAAAAGGGTTGTATCCGGGAATGGTAACCAGCGAATGGGTTATAGAGTATAACGGCACTAATCTTTGTGGCGTCGATTTCATGCAGGTATTTCAGTGACTTTTCCCCCATCGACAAATAATGCAACAACCGTCTAACATGAGAGGCGGGTTTTGTACGGATTCCTCCAGTAGAGAAATAGGATAAGCCCTGATAGGTATAATGGCCGTCGTGTTGGCGATCTTCTGCTCGTCCTCTCTCTTCGCCTCCTGCAAACGTGACTTGATAGCCAACATCCCGTAGCGCCTTCCCGACGCCCAGTACTCGTGCGGCCGCAGCGTCGCCCTCTGGAAAACGAAAATCGCCTATGTAAATTATATGTGAACGTAAACTATTCAGCATCTGGACCTGAGTTGTGAGTCTGAATCATGGCAGCCTTCATCAACACGTGATGAAAGCGTACTCTCTGCTGTGACGCATCGTGGTTCTTATGAGCGGCCTCCAGCGCAGATTGTCCGAGGGTGTAGCGCAAATCCGGTGAAATGACCAGTCGCACCAGAGTGTCTGACAACAGTTGACGCTCTCTCCGGCCAACTACACATCCCCAGTTAGCAGACTGTGCATATCTGGCAACAGCGTTATTATTAGGTCCATAGACCAGAATCGCCTTACCAACCGCCAAGTAAAGTGGCACTTTTGCAGACATTGAATAACGAAAATATCTAGCCTCTACCGCATCGAATGACTCCAGATGTACGAGAATATCGGCTTCTGAAAGGGTCTGCGTCAGTTCTGCATCGGTAGGACTGTTATGAAACGTAGCAACTGTTGGCAATACGTCGCAGTTCTGCGCCATGCGTTGATACTCAGGTTTCGTATAGAGCCTTAGTTCAAGGTTGGGAAGGCTGTCTCGCAGGTTGGCAATCACAACCGCTAGATCTTCGAGCAGCGCTAAACGCCCCCGTTCCAGATTACCCAGCACAACGACGCGAACAGAGCCTCCCTTTGATTGTTTTGGCTTTTGTTCCCGCACGCTGATGCCATCCACACAATTCATTAAAGGCATAAAGTCCATGTCATAACGACGCTCATACTCTTCTGCCATCGCATTGCTGATTACCAAACGTACCGATGACTGTTTCAAGATTGACCATAGCTTCTGTTTCAGCACTATCCTGAGCAAAGGCGCAAGTAGTCTGCTTCGGTATTGAGTTTCTGGCCAATCATCCATAAAGTGAGGAACGATGGGAATACGATAACGCTTTGCCACCATCTCGGCTAGACCCATAATACGGGTCGAGCCAAGGAAGGAGTAAACGATTTCAGGTCTAAAGCCATCTAACTCAGTGAGTAAATTAGGATTAAGTCGATAAGGAATCAAATCTAGACAAGCTGCGCCTTCGGAGCGGAGACGCATTTTCGCATTGCGGATGAACCGTGTGTCAGTGACCTTAACCCCGGATGGATTGCCGTCGCGTGCAGTACAAGGGCTCTCCAGCGTAACACCAAGCCAACTGGCGATGGGTCCCCAAAGACGATGCGGCATGCAAAGGTCTTCTAACCGGAGCCTCCAGAAAGTAGAACAAACTCCGGTATCCGGCTCCATTGCAGCCGTGTATATTTGCGCAATCCGCTCTTTGGGCCATCCCCGGAATAGATTGCGCATGGTAAAGCCGCTGGCTGATTGTAGATTGAACGCTTCACCGTTGACCACTAACACGCGAGGGTATCCAGTGATCTGACAAGACGTAGAAATCACCATGGGGCTTGCGATTGAGCGTGTTGTTTACTTACTGCTTTATTTTCAGTCAGCGCGTACGCGGCTAGATCCCATACAATAAACGATATTACCATCCACTTGAAGACATCGTACATCAAAATAGAGTACTGGTGGCTATAACCCCAGAACATCAATGTGATGACAAGAGGCGCGAGTGGAATAATCGTTCGCCTTTCAGGACGTTTGACCCATTGTGTGAAAACACAATGGGAGATCACTGCCAGTGCAAAACTGACAACCAACCCCCAGCCATTACCAAAATCGCTTTTGATATTAAAATAGGCAGTTGTTGTTGCATAAGCGAACAATTGCCCCTGCGCTGCTTGAGATGCATTCATTGCCAATTCATCCGCCCTAGAGCGATTGGGCCACCCTAATAAATACCCGACACCAATAGAGTCCAGCACCCCAAATGTTTGCTGACCCACTCCATAGTTACCAAACTCACCATCAATACCGCCTTTAACTTGGTATGTTGCTAAAGATATTCCCATATAGTCTATGAACTGAGCGAATGGTGCAAGGATTGGATTATCTTGCAACCCAGTCTTACTGCTACCTTGGTACTCAGCGCGAATCGTCCCTGTAAGGTTAACCATAAAGGCAAAAGCAATTGCAACTGCCAACAATATCCCTACTACCTTCCCTATTTTCTTGAAACTTATTGAAAACGCCTGACCGATGTTGGACGCCCACCCCAAGACAAACCCGCACATGTAATAGAGTAAGACAATCCCTAGAGCCTGCCGGCCTCCAGTACCTAATGTCCAAAGAAACCCAGAGACAATCGGGCAAGCGAAAAGAAAAATAGTCATCTTCTTGGGCGGGTTACCAAACCTGATGGTAGATATTCTCCAACCAGCAGCTAGTGCCGCCGGATAGGCCAGCATATACGGATACCATAACCGAGCAGTTACAACCGGAGTGCTTATAAGCCACGCCTGGCGTCGAGACTCAATGCCACTTAGGTCTGCGCCAAGTGCGAGCCAATTCAACAACGATGCAGCCAGCGAAAGTAACGCAAATAGTCCAAGAACGACACCCTGATCGCCCGGCGCATTGACTAATTCGCTAGTGTCTGTTAGCCGAGGACCAACCTTACCTCGTATGAAAACGACTGCCAACAAGAACCCAAACGCCGTGACCGATACGTAGGATAACAGATTCTCGAGACGATCAAAATCGTATACACGGTAGGTGTCTAATGCAACCTCCAGATAATAGGCGGACAACGCCACAGCCCATGCACCGACAAACCATACGCCCGGATGCGCCAGACTCAGCCAGTGGTATTTGCTTATTAACACAATCAGGAGAATCAATAGAATAATAACGGTAGCGGTAATCACGATAACTTTCCTACCAATCCTTCAACTTCCCAATCAGGGGTGATCAGATTGCGCTTCGGAGTCCCAGACACGTAATAGTGAAGTATACGTATGCCGGTCAGGATAGTTTTCATCCAGCAGGTTGATGGCCGACTCCAAGATAGAGATCGCTTCATCAGATCGGGATTGCCAATACACTACCTGGGCAAGCGGATATAATACTACCGGCACCATTGAGTCGTGTGGACTATACCGAGTCAAAGATTCCCTCAGAGCCTGCTCAGAACCCCTCCAATTGCCAACATCTTGCAACAACAACCCAAGACGGTATTCTGGCGCTCCATCGGCGTGTGGCAATTCAATTGCACGGTCACACCAAACACGTGCCCCATTGAATTGTTTCTGCTCGCGACGGATATTACAAATAACAGCAGCCGTTGACGCATCTTGCTGACTGGCAAACAAACGCTCGTAGATGGTTATCGCATCATCCATCCTGCCCATCCCGACGAAACATTCGGCTTGTCCCAATAATAAAAACGGTGCGCCAGAGGTAGCCTTTTGACCGTACTGATAAAATTCCAATGCGGTCTGGCAATCTCTCAAAGTCTGGGCTTTACGTCCCAGAGCGAACCAGTATTGTGGATCATTCTGTTGTGTGGCAGCAGCCAGTTTATACCAAGCCGCCGCAGCGTCTGTTGCGCGACCAGCCAATATATATGTGTCTGCTAACCACTGGACATTTTCGCGACTCGGTAGTAGGTCCACATATAGATCCTGCCAGGCCAAAGCCAGCGATATATTCCCAAAAGTCTTTGCTTGTTCCCAAACTCCATGAACAAAATTGGTCCCATCTGCTTTAAGATAGATTTCAATGGCGCGATCACGATAACCGATGCCCTGATACCATTGAGCCAAAACCAGTTTATCCGAATGGCGATTCCCCAACCGTTGTACATACAACCAAACCCTTATGGCTTCAGTACACTGCCCAGAAACCCAATCCGATTTAGATACGGCTCGCCAGTAATTCGCATTGCTGGATTGTTGTTCGGTTGCTCTCAATGCTAGTAGCAAACCTATGTGTGCCTCTGGTTGTTTTTCCGAACAAGTAGGCCAAGCAGGTGGCGTTTGCGGTGCCAATCTGGGGAGAGAGGTCACATTGTCCAGATTCATCAGCCCTACAGTAATCAGGTCCTGACATCTGAATAGTCCAATTGACAACACCATCAACACTAGAGGCGGTAAGATTTTAGGATTTCTCACAGTCATAGGCCATGCAAAACAAACCGCTGGTAAAACATCTCAACGGTTCACAAGGGTGTCAGCATCATTAGGAATATGTCCGATCTTTCCTGGCGTATGACCCACATCCCATGACTCAACGATCGCCTGATACCATTCGAGATATGTTTTTACTTGCTGTTTCAAGTCGAAGCGTTTTCGAGCATCCTTTACCGCGTTCTCAGCTAATTGCTCCCGCAATGGCGTATTAGTCAGTAGAATCACAATCGCCTCCGCCATTGCTTCCCCATCCCCCAGCGGTACGAGCACGCCCGTTGCTTCATCAAGACTATAGTTCGGCTGCCCAATGCTCTTGATCTGCTCTGGAATGCCACCCACTGCCGTCGCCACAACTGGTGTGCCGCAAGCAAGGGCTTCAATGACCGTGTTGGGAAAGGTATCGGCTCGAGCGGGATGGACATAAACATCGGCGGCCTGATAATAGCGTGCTACAATCTTTTGATCGTTTTGATAAGGGACGAAACAGATTTCTGACCCACCAATATGTTCCGGGGATGCGTTTTCACCCAAAGCAATGAAGAGTAACTTCTGCTCGTGTATACACTCAGCAACCCGGCCCACGACAATCCGTAAGGTTTGGTAATCTTTCCACATATTCCTCCGAATGCCGTTAGCTGTGAATAGGACTACTCTGGCATCCATTGGTATACCCAGTTCCGTCCGAACCACCTCTCTGTCAGCAGGATGGAAAACCGACAGGTCCACGCCGTTGTGAACGACTCGGGCTTCCACTATGCTGGGGGCAAGGATAGACTGCTCCACCTTCTGCATAAGCCATCGAGAGGGAGTCGCCAGATAGATCCGGCTTTTCCCGAAGATTTCACGCTTCCGCTGCCAATTGTAGGCGGTCGCATCTCTTCGAATAGCAGGATAGATTGTCAGATCAGGGCAATGCCCACAGCCGGTTTTCCAGCGCTCACAGCCGAATGAGTGGGCGCAGTGGCCACTCAACAGCCAAGCATCATGAAGTGTCAACACCACTGGCACTTGTTGAGTCAACCAAGGAAGAGCGCGCAGGTCGAAATAATCGCCGTGCAGGTTGTGGCAGTGAACGATGTCTGGCTGCAACGGGGGCAATTCTAAAATTCGCAATGTCCCAGGGAACTGAAAATCCTCGTGTCCCCGATTTATCTCTACTAGCCGACCCGGTTGTCTGATCAACCCCAGCCATTGTCGCAACCGTCCAACTCCCCGAACTCTCCCAACCAGTGGTAAAAGCGTATTTCCAATGGCAAACCAGATATCTGCCCACAGGCTGTGGCAATCGTCGTTTGGCACGAGAATGGTATGCGGGTCATGACTGCGCTTCCGACCCACTGCGAACCATGAAGGAAATCCGCATGCCTGATAAGCATGGAGCAGGTTCCGCGCTACACTTTCGGCGCCACCGCCAATATCGCGCGTGTTAACCTGCAGGATACGCAACAGCCGTTCAGCCACGAAACCATCCTTCCAACCACTGAGTGAAAGTTTCCCCGTCCCAGTCTCGTACCACAACACGGGGTAGTTGAAATGGGTCGGTGCCTTGCCAAACCGTATCGGCGTAATTGGAACATGCACAGTCAAAACCGGCATCCCGAGTGATGGCAACCGTCTGGCGAGTGTAATCAGACCATGAGCCGTACGGGTAGGAGAAGCTAGTTACCGGACGCGATAGTATCTCCTCCAGACGGACTTTGCTAGACTGAATTTCCGACCGTTGCACAGCCGTTGGAAGCGCGGAGAGAAGCGAATGCGTTACTGTGTGGGCTCCCACTTCAACCAGCCTCCCGTTTGCCATTTCAACCAATTCATTGAGCGAAAGAGTACGATGAGTTGATCGAACCATTGTGTCTACACCAGTCCGAGTGATTAACTCATCCAGTACTTTACTCCGTTCTTCACCGGGCAAAGGCTGCAGAAGACGACAGAGTGAGCGATAGAGTTCCTGACGAGGAGAGGGATCGTTTTTTGTTAGAACATTCCAACCGCGATGACGCTCAAAGTCCTCCTTACTGTAATGAGATGCTTTGCCCAATGCCCACTTGTATTTTCTTCCATTGACACTCAGATGAAGCGTCTCAGGGACCGTGCCGGGTTGAAGTAATAGTCTATCTAATTCGTCCCACCAGAGCTCGCGCTTATGGCCCACATATCCAGTGGTCACGAATACCGTTGCCGGGATTTCATGGTACTCCAGCAGAGACTTTGCGTTATGGAGATTGTCGGCATAACCATCGTCAAAAGTCACAACTACCGTACGGCGAGGGAGATTTCCATTGCGAGTAACTCGGACAAACTGCTGAAGCGGCATTGGATGGCAAGTCTTTTGCAAAACCTCGAGGTGCTCGGCGAAGTACTGCGGTCTCACGCTTAATAACTGAGGGTCTGATGGCAATTCGGATACACGGTGGTAAAGCAGGATAAGTGCATCTGGTGTGAATTTATTCCTAACCCACCGAGCCGCCCGCCGCAATCTTCCAACTCCGCGGATTTTCATAACGCAGCCTTGGGTTTTACCGCTCTCACCGCAATTAACACCTGGTAATCGGAGTCACGGTGATCCAGTTCCTCCTGGCATAGTTCCTCCGCCGCCAGTCCGTGCAGAGAGGCGATAGCCACAAGCACATTCCCATAGGCTTCGACCACAACATTTTCTGCCGGGAAAGCTTCCTCGAACAGCCGCCGGGCCGATTGCGTGGTGAACCGCCAGTAATCGCCCCAACGGTCCATATCGTATCGGCTGATCTGGCTAATACCAGGAAAACTCGCTATCAACACTCCCCCGGGCACTAGAGCTGTATAACAGGTAGAGACTGCTTCCTTTACGCTATAGATGACATTGAATGTTTGCGTCAGGATAATGCAGTCGAACGCTTCGCTGGGGATGCCTTCTCCTGTAACCAAGTTGCCAACCAGAGTTGCTTGGGGATTACCAGCTATAGCGTGCAGCACATCGGAGCAAGTCACGCGTCCTCCACCGAATTTGTGAGTGTACCCCGGATTACCAATCTCTAACACACGACCGTGGATATCAGCGTTGTTCCTGTGTAAAAAGGCCTCGATATAGTAGCGATCAATTGGCTGGCCCCGGTCGATGCCAAAGACGCGGCTGAATGGGGAGAGCCGTCTCAGACTGCCAAAACGCACCCAACCCACTGGCGGTCGTCGTGTCAAGCGCCGCAGTCGCGCCTGCAGCCAGCGGCGTACTTCTAAAGGGAGTACCAATTTCCCTACTGCATTAATCCATTCGCTTCGCATAAATTAGAAGGTAATAGCGACTCTTCAGCGTCAGGTGGAACGGTGGAAACACTCCACTATTCGTTTCAGGATCGAAATCATTGATCAGATACTCAAATCCCTGAGAGTTTAGAACTTCAAGAATCCTATGCAGCGTACGCGGTAAGTTCGGTAAATGATGATATTCGATGACCATCTCGCGCACCTGCCGCAACCGATCTCTGCTGTCGGCAAGCACTTCCCACTCGGCACCCTCAATGTTCATCTTCAAGAAATCCACTGGCTTTATTAGGTAATCTCGTAAACCCACACAAGGTACCTCGTATTTCACCCACCCCTCAGGAATGCCTCCAGGCATATGTTCTGCTAGGCAACTGCCATATTTGCCATCGGAGTAAAAAGTTAGCTTGCCTCCTTGAGCAGCCATAGCTACCTGAACCAACTGCACATCGGCTAGGTTGTTGTGAGCAATATTTTCCTGCAGATAAGGGAAAACCGCTGGATTAGGTTCAAAGCCAATGATCTGCGCCTTTGGATACACATGTTTATAGTAGAGAATGCTCATCCCGATGTTGCTGCCACAGTCCAATATATATGGGGCTGGACTCAAGGCTTCAAAGTGGTAGATGCGGTGGATGAAAATGTCCTTGTATTGCGTGTAATAGTCCGGGCCATCGTCGATGCGTACACGGTAGTTCAAACAACGCACTAGCGAGCCCGGCTTCTGTACCTTCGCCATTCTTCTCAACCAGGCAAGGCGTAGACTCGTCTTACATTCACTTGACTTTTTCATGAAGTGCCATAGCGCACGCCGCACGCGAGATGGCAATATTCTTCGATTTAATTCTCTCATGATAACCACAGAGACAGGTCTCTATGAATAAGTTCTGCTAATCGTACAATGTCTGTTCGGTACTTTTCCTGAAGTACCTTTTTCACCGCTTGCGGAATTACTGTCTTGGGTCCAACTCTAATATTTAAACATATGAGTTGATGATTGACAAATCGCAAGATTCCGGGAAGTCTCCTTGGTGATCTCTCTAGGCTGTAAAGCAAATATTGCAGTTTAATGGAGCGAGGGACCCCACTCCGATTTTGGTGGGTAAATACCGGACGAACCTCATGAGATACACCAATAAAGTTACATACATCATTATAGGTTTTGTCTGGGGAGTTTGCTAAATCTTCAAATAGATAGACTCGAACAAACTCACTACCAAAAGTATCCAAGTATCTCTTTACCTGCTCATAGTACAATCCACCACGAAAATAAAAGAAATGCCGAAAATACGTCGAAAGTTCTCTGTGATGGAAAGATTCGTCCTGAAACCGACTCTCTTCTTCGGCAAGTGCCTTTTCAAAAGACGGAATCCATTCGGTACCACGCATCACAGACAATGAATAAAGCGAAAACGCTCTCTCGATTGGATTCCTGAGCAAGATGACTATCTTCACATCACCTAACACTTGATGAATCCACGATGGGCTTTCTTCTGCATCAAGGTATTGAACCGATGCTTCACCTATCGCTTTCTTGCTTCGCGCAGGTTCGAAAAGCGATAGGTAGTCATCCCAATTCGAAATGCCATGACCATATACAAAATAGCAAGGCTCCTTCAAGTTCGGTAAAAATACATCAGGGTTCTGTTTAAGCCAATCATAAAGAGAGGTTGTACCTGATCTTGCAGCACCAACTATTAAAAAGTTGGGTTTAATTCTTTCCATAGCTTTTCTGAACAGTCCAATCGAATTGAACAAGGATTGAACCCAAACCCTGACCAGCATATTTATAGTCTTCAGAACCAGTCTCAACCACCGAGAATCCTATAACATGATCACGTTGATCAAAGAATCGGATATTTGGTTGATGTAGTGCAATCGCAATCGAATATATTCCAGGAGCAAGAAAGTTCTTGGGTATGTGCACCTCCACAATATAATGACCAGGCTCATGATCTAAATTTCGCACGGTTTTGGACTTGGATAAACCAGTATAAAAAATTATCGAACCATATCTGTCAAATAAGCTAAAGGAAACCTCCAGTCCAGCTATTGGCCGCATTATTTCATACTCAAAATGAATTTTAAAGTCTGACATAACCTCAATACTTTGAGTGATTTGACCGGTAGCTTCTAAGATAGCGACCCTTGTAAAATAAGCATCGTTCGGGGTTCTTACCAGCAAAACTTCGCCACTATCCCGTTCTGTTATCATATCCAGATATTGCGAGATAACTTCAGCTGATGGACCGGTGTGAGTTATTTGTCCGTCATTTAGCAGAAGAGCATTATGACACAAATTGGCGATCGCCCCCATATTATGACTCACAAACAACACCGTCCGCCCTTCCTTGGCCACTTCACCCATCTTACCTAGGCACTTCTTCTGAAAGGCCGCGTCACCCACAGCTAACACTTCGTCAACCAGTAGGATATCCGGCTCCATGTGAGCCGCGACGGCAAATGCCAGTCGCAGGTACATTCCACTTGAGAAATGCTTAACAGGCGTGTCTATAAATTTCTCAACTTCTGCAAACGTCACGATTTCGTCATACTTCCGATCAATCTCACCACGCTTCATACCCAGGATCGCACCGTTAAGATAGATATTCTCGTGCCCGGTCAGTTCCGGGTGAAAGCCTGTGCCCACCTCTAACAGTGACCCAACCCGGCCATATATATCAGCGTAGCCTTCTGTCGGCTCTGTAATACGCGACAATACCTTCAGCAATGTACTCTTGCCTGCACCGTTTCGCCCGATAACGCCGACAACATCACCACGTTTCACTTCAAAGGATACGTTGCGCAACGACCAAATAACCTCGTCCATATCGGCGGCACCAGCGGCCTGTCCACGCAACAGCTTACCGATGCGACGAAGTGGCGCAGCAACACTGTCCGCAATCGTATCTCTTAAAGCCTTGTATCGTTCGCGCTTCCCGCCAATACGATACTCTTTGCCTAGGTTTTCAACCCGTATCGCAAGATCACTCATCGTTACACCACATCGGCAAATGTCTTTTCCATTCGCCGGAAATAATACGCACCACTGATCAAAATGACTAGCGCTGCCAGCGACGAAACCAAAATGATCGGACCAGGTGCCGTATTCGTACTTAGCAATGCCCAACGAAAACCTTCTACCACGCCGACCATCGGGTTAATCCCATACAATGTATGCCACGGCTCTTGCAGCAGGCTGCTCGGATAGGCAATCGGTGTAGCAAACATCCAGAATTGCGTCAAGAACGGAACCACATAGCGCACATCACGGAACTGCACGTTCATTGCCGACAACCACAGCCCCACACCTAGTGAGGTGGCTAACGCTAACAGTAAGAATAATGGCAGCCAAATCACATTGGTTGTAGGCGTGATGTTGTAAAACAGCATCATGGCTATTAATACCGCAAACGCCAGCACAAAGTCTACAATGCCAGACAGAACCGTAGCGAACGGCATAGTTAGGCGTGGAAAGTATATTTTCGTGATCAAGTTAGCGCTTTGAACTAAGCTATTGGAGGAGTTAGTCAAACTATTCGCAAAGAAGGTCCAAGGCACCAATGCAGCGTAACTGAAGATGGGGTAAGGTATGCCGTCTGAAGGGATCTTCGCTAGGTTGCCAAAGAATAGACTGAAAACCACCATCGTAAAGAAAGGTTGAATAATTGCCCAAGCTGCACCAAGCACCGTCTGCTTGTACCGCACCTTGATGTCACGCCAGGTTAGGAAATACAGCAGCTCGCGATACTCCCAGACCTCACGCAGTCTGAGCGAGACCCAACCCCTGGACGGTTGGATCCGGATGTGCGGCATATCAAATGCGCCGACCACATTGGTTTTTGCGTTTGTATTGTCTTGAATAGTCTGATCTTGGATACTCATAGTAGTTGCTGCTACATTGTTGCTTGGTCTCGCAAAGACCATACAGCTGTTCGCGGCAGTCTTGTTTAGGACGCGGTTGGTTGTTAACCTTACTCTTATCCCACGCAATCTGGCCCATAAAGTCGGTATTCTGTGCAATCGTCTCGACTAGAACCTTGATACTTATCTTAAATGCACTGCCCAGATTCACCGGGGAAACGCTATTGTAGCACAGTACCTTCTGCCGCATCTTTCGCGTACAGGAACTCGCATTTCGGCATATGTCCACCCCACATTTCGATCTGATCACCACCCTGCTCCTTACATTTACATGTTTGTCTGGGGAAGCGTTAATGTAAGTGCTGCTGCTTATTTTAACCAATTTATGACGTTATTAGGTGACAACTTTGTAAGCCCAGTTGCGATTATCTTCGTACCAATCGACCAATTGTTTGATGCCTTGCTCAAAGTTGGTTTGTGCCTTCCAACCCAACAACTGACTTGCCTTTGTAACATCAGCCCAGGTAGTCAATACATCGGCCGCGTGAGATGCCTCGTACTGGATTACCGCTTGTCTGCCTACCATTTCCTCAATCAGATGGATCATACTATTCAGTATGACTGGTCTATCTGATCCTAGATTTATAATCTCAAAGCCAACTGGACGCAGCGCAGAAATCGTGCCTAGTGCAATGTCATCAATGTAGGTGAAGTCACGCGATTGCTGACCATTGCCGTATACCGTCACAGGGCGGCCCTCGCTGATCCACTGTACAAAGCGGAACGGGCTCATATCCGGCCTACCGGACGGGCCATATACCGAGAAATAGCGTAACGCAGTAATATCTAGCCCATGAAGGTGATGGTAACTGTGACATAGAACCTCTACAGCCTTTTTAGATGCCGCATAGGGTGAAAGAGGGCAATCGGTTTGCTGATCTTCACGGTAAGGAGTTACGTTGCCCTGACCGTATAGACTGGAGGAGGATGCAACGACAAATTTATGGATACCCTTCACTCGACATAGCTCAAGAAGATTGAGTGTCCCGGTGACATTCGTATCAAAGTAGATCCAAGGGTTTTCTACCGAATAGCGCACCCCAGCGCGGGCAGCCAGATTGATGACGGCATCAATCGTGCCGGCGCTGCTAAACACAGTTGCCAGTCCAGTACGATCCAGGATGTCTAGATGATGGAAGGTGAAACCTGGCCGATCTTTTAGTTGATCCAATCGCCAATATTTAAGACGCACATCATAGGCATCATTGATGTTATCGATTCCAATTACAGTGTGATGGTCATCTAGCAAGAACTCAGTAACCTTTGCTCCAATGAAGCCTGCACAGCCTGTCACAATGTATGTAGCCATAGTCACCTACGTGGATTATCGTACAACTGGTACTGGAATAATAACGGGTTCGCGTGTTGCGACCCAGCAGTTCGTGCATACGCAGGTTGCTGCGGTGAATCGGAGGGTTCTCACAAAGCACACAAAGGGAAGAGAGGGATCTGTCAGCCTTCAAGTTCCTGGAAAAGGCGATCCACTCCCCACAATTGTACTGAATAACGCGCCATAGCTGTGCGTAACGCGTCATCACCGCGCAAGTCAGCATCAGCGCTGACGATCGCATTGGCTTTGCCATCAATGGCAGTCGCCAGCACAGAATTGTCTTTTGGATCACGGCACTGCGGAGGTACAGTTATCAGAGTCGTCATTTCACCGCGATTGCGAAGCTGGTCCAGAAGCGCTCGTGCATCTTGCTCATTGATGTGTTTCCGCAATCGCGGACGTTTGCTAACTTCATCGAGTTCAGATAACAAATACTCGCTTACGACGACCTGAAAGCCGCCTTTTAACCAGATCGGCAGAATGAATCGGACGGTTTGTCCATTCATCAATACACGCAACCATATATTCGTATCGAATACCAGCCTAAGCATGGTTGCGCTGTATGCGGGCTTGACGGACGGCTTGTACCTCGGCGTTTATGACATCGTCGCTCACGTCGGTTGTGGCGTCGCGCTGACTCAAGCGGTGGATGAGCTCGATCATGTGCGCGTCGCGATCTTTTTCTATGATCGCCTGTGCGACCTGGCTTAAGGAACGGTCATCCAATTGGCGAATGGCCGCGAGCAACTGGTCCAGGGTCAAGGTTACATTGGGAATGGTTACCCGAATAGATGGTTCTGTTTGCATCGCTCACCTCTTAATGGAATTGTAACTGAGGTGCGCCGGATGGGCTCTCACAAAGGTGGGAGGAAGAGCAGGATGGCTCTCACAAAGGGCACAAAGATCACAAAGGGAAGAGATGGGACGGGTGGATGAAGTGGTTACTTCTCCTCAAGCAGATCCACCAAGTCTTGAGTCGATAATTTTGCGTCGCGCAGGATTTTGCGCAGTAGCCCGCGCCCCATATCTTGCGCGGCGTGAACGGGAACGCTGACGACTCGACCATCGGCGTGCTTAAGCCGGACATGGCTGCCACGCTGCCGGGTTATTTGAAAGCCGACTTTCATCAATGCTCGAATAAGCTGGGCGGCTTTGATCGTCGGGAGGGCCGGCATCAGACCATGACCTTTTGGACGCCAACGAATAATGGCAAGTCGCCTAGCTCAGGCTGTTCCTCCAGGCACATTTCGATGACTTCGCGGATGTTGCTGAGAAGTTCATCCATGGTGCGGCCCTGGGTGTAGCAGCCGCGCAGTTGAGGGACTTCGCCGACGAAGAACCCGTCCTCATCCTGTTCGATGAGGACGTAGAACTCACGTTTCATAGTCGGTCTCCACACTGCTTGAGGGCGGGAATTGGAAATCCGAGTTGGAGCGCCAAGGCGATGTTGCCCTCGATGGCGTCGCGCAAATTTTCGCGCGCCTCCTCGAAGGTGTCGCCCTGGGAGAAGAAGCCGCTGGCGTCTGGAACAGTGGCGACAATCACGCTGTTCTCATCGGGCGCATAGTGAGCCAGCTTGAGCGCTGACTGCACGTAGCGGGAAATCGAGAGTATCTTGACCTTGGACATCCTGTGCTCCTAACGATTCAAGCAACTGCGCAAATTATACTGTCCACGACAGATGGCTCTCACAAAGTTCA
>CAIXPS010000359.1 GCA_903921365.1 uncultured bacterium
CCATCTCGACATGCCCTATTACTTCCCAGGCAGTGGATCGGAGAATCGGCAGGTTGCTCTGTACAGAGTTGAACCCTAATCCAAGTTGTTAACTTGCAGTTCCTGATAATTCACGATCAACAATGCGTAACAGTTCCAGGATATCGAGAGGTTGGCCAGGTACCACTGTTTCATCATCTCCGATATGCACATGGTGAGGAGCGTTTTCCAGTTGAGGAAAGTGAGCTACATTGTCCCATCTACGCCGCAGTTGCGTTTGCGGCTCGTTCATCCATTGAAAACGATAAGCTGTTGGGCGGCAGGTATCTCCGTCGTAGGAAAAATATTCGGCAATCTCAAGAAAATCGCCATTGCTCAATCGCAATCGCGCGCGGAAATAACCGCTATCAGGGAGTACCCGCTCAGCGATGATTTTGAACGACTCGACAGTGGTTCTGGCGACGAGTTGCGCTTGAATTTCCGCGAGATACTCAACTGGGTTCATTGAGTCAGTGTTTGATCAAGTAACGCTAAGTGACTCAACGCACTGTTGCACATCTCATAATAAACCGCCCATTCAAAGTAGTCCATATCATCGCCGAGTCTGCCAGACTTGAACTCTGCGTAGAAATCTGATGATGACATGCCATACTGAGACTCATATGTAGACAAGTGTGACTGCAGGTCCACCAACTGGCGTTCAATAGCAAAGCGTTCGATACTCAACAGTTTCACAATGGATCGATCGATAACATCACTCCGATAACCGCTCGCGTACAAACTGCGCAGGCGGTCAATCGAGTCAAGCGACCGGTGGGTATCCGTCATTTGCTGCATGCGATAATTATAAACGACGAGTGAACGATCATCACATGTATAGGACTGGGATCCACGCGCGCTCAGCCATAACTATAATGAACTTATGCGTGATCTTGCCATTGTCATCCTGAACTACAACACGCGCGACCTGCTGGCTGACTGCCTCGCGTCGCTGCGCCGGCAAAGCGGTCTCGACTTCGTCACCTGCGTCGTGGACAACTGCTCGACCGACGGCAGCGCCGACAGGGTGGCCGCGCAGTTCTCCGAAGTGACGCTTATCCGCAGCCCTGAAAACGGCGGCTTTGCGGCGGGTAACAATCAGGGGCTGCGCGCCTTTGGTTTTCCTGATGCACCGCAGGCGCGTTACGCCATGTTGCTCAACCCCGACACAGTTGTGCCGCCCGGCGCGCTCAGCGGGATGCTCGCCTTTGCCGATGCCAACCCCGATGTAGGCGTGGTCGGCCCCAAGTTGATGCTGATGGACGGCACACTGGACATGGCCTGCCGGCGCAGCTTCCCCACGCCCGAAGTGTCGTTCTACCGGCTGATCGGGCTGAGCAAGCTGTTCCCGCATAGTCGCCTTTTCGGACGCTACAACATGACCTATTTAAGCATCGATCAACAAACCGAAGTGGACTCGGTCGTCGGCGCGTGCATGCTGGTGCGGGCAGAGGCGCTGAAGCTGGCCGGGCTGCTCGACGAGCAGTTCTTCATGTACGGCGAGGACCTGGACTGGTGTCTGCGCGTCAAACAACAACGCACACCCTCAGGCTTCCCGTACCGAGTGATGTATTACCCAGCGGTCACCGTGCAGCACGTCAAGCGCGCCGCCAGTCGTAAGAGCGCCAAGGCGCAATACGAATTCGACCGTTCGATGTGGCTGTTCTATCGCAAACACTACCAGCGCTACACCTTCTTCGTGATGGACTGGATCGTCAAACTCGGCCTGGCCTGGCGCGGCGGCCCTGAACTGACGCGTGAGATGGTGCGCGGGAAAGATGTCTGACTTCTTTGAGAAGTCAGACATCTTTCCCGCGCACGCCTTTTATTTCATTGCGACTTTAGGTTTCCAGAACAACATCATGATTGCGGCGATCAACGCCAGCACTGCGCCGAAGTAGAACGGCGCAGACGCGCCAAACCCTCCCCATGACCCGATGCCCTGCCACAATATGCCGGCGATGGCCGAGGCGGGAAATGCCAGGATGCCGAGGACAAAGTTATACGTGCCATAGGCGGTGCCGCGCAGTTCGGCGGGGACCAGATCGGCGATAAGCGCGTTGCTCGTGCCGAATGCCATGCCGTAGTAGGCGCCGTAGATGGCGTACATCAGCCAGATTTGCCACCCGGTCTGCGCCAGCCCGAAGCCGAAGTAAATAGCCGCATATACCAACCAGCCGCCAATGATCAAGCGTCGCCGGCCTATCCGGTCAGAGAGTGATCCGGCCGGTGTGGCGATGACGGTATAGATCAGGCTGAAGGTCACGAGCATCGCCAGAATGCCTGCCACGTTCAACCCGCGTTCCTGTGCGCGCAGCACCAGGAAGGCATCCGACGAGTTGCCCAGTGTGAAGATGCCGACGATGACCATAAAGGTCATGAACGGTTTGCCCAGCGAACGAAATGCGAATTTGGGCGCATCACGCTGTTTGAGCACTGGCACATCCTTCGTTCCGATGGCCAGCGACAGCACGGCCAGCACCGCAGGGGCGAGGCTGACTAGCACGATAGTGTGAAACGTCGTCAGGCTGAGTTCCTGCGCCCCTTGCTGCACCAGCCAGACCACGACCAGCGCAATCACCAGCGCCAGCATCTCGCCAGCGGTGTCGGCGGCGCGGTGAAACCCGAAGGCAATGCCGCGTTGCTCAGGAGTGATTGAGTCGGCGACAAGCGCATCGCGCGGTGCGGTGCGAATGCCCTTACCGGTGCGGTCAGCCCAGCGCGCGGCGGCAATTGCCTGCCAGCCTACGGCAATAAAAAAGAACGGCTTTGAGAGTGCCGAGATGGCATAACCGGTCACAGCCAGCCACTTGCGCGCGCGCAAACGATCCGACAACCAGCCTGAGAAGAGTTTCAGGACGCTTGAGATTGTCTCGGCAATGCCTTCGATCAGACCGATGACATTGGTTTGCACACCCAGCACATTGGCCAGAAATAAGGGGAGCGTATGCAGCACCATCTCGCTCGACATATCCATGAAAAAGCTCGTCACGCTGACAGCCCACACGTTACGCGGAAGACCACGAATGCCAGTTTTTGGTTTTCCAGCGACCACATCTACTTTACTCATTGGTTGGTTCTATCTCCAGATGGAATCAGATATACAAATGGATAGTATGCACCCATAAGCACAAATGGCAAATACAAGGGGCATGAAAAAGGCGCCGGCAACTGGGAGAGGGAGGGGAGGGGTTGCGCTGCCGGCGTTTGGAGAGCAGCAATACTCTTCGGATACCCTGGCGGATACTGACCCGAAGAGCATTGCCTGCTACGGCGTCATGGTGTTCACATGACGTCAAGGCATTTTTAGAATGAATGACCGTGATGAGCAACGGTGTATTACGACGAGCGACAATGTGTGTCAATGAGAGCGGCGATGTTCGTGTTGAACTTTAGTTTGCTTAGTGTATGCCCACTACAGGATACTGCGCGGATTGGCGGATTGCATCACTGGCGTGTGGTATTGCGAATAACTGATTTCAGTTATTCGCCTCTCGTTATGGCAAAACTGCCAGATGATTGGCGATGTCTGAGACACCGGGCGCGCGCGAGGCAATTTCTTCCGCCAGATCGTATTCCTGCCATGAACGGACGCTGCCGCGCAACACCACTTTGCCCTTATATGCTTCCACAGTGATCCATTGCGCATCCAGCCCGGCGCTACGGCCCAAAGCGCATTCGATCTGCCGGCTGGTATCCGCGGCGGGTTCGGGTGGATTGACTGTAATCAAGTTGGCGACGCCGGAGACGCCGCGCAACTGCGCCACAACATGCTCGGCCAGGATGCGCTGCCGACGCCATGGCGCCCGGCCAGCCAGACTGACCCAGCCGTCATGCACAGACACCTGCAACTCTTCCACAGTCAACGTGGCCGTCGATTGTAACAACAGCGTCGCCAGGCGTTGCAACTCATCATCGCAAGGTTGATCGGTAACCGGACGAAGGACGTCAATGCAATTGACGACTGCTTTAACGCCGCGCACCCTGCGCGCCGCATCCTCTGCCGCGCGCCGAACTGCGTCGCACGAGGCACATCCGGAGAGAGTGACCACGTTATCAGCGACGGATACGTCGATCTGTGCGCGCTGCACTACAGGATCCCACCGCATTTCAGCCAATATATTGCTCTGTACTTCCATGTTTCGCTCGACAAATCCACCTATGCTTGACGCGACACAACATCGTCCTGGCAGTGATGTCACCGTTGCAGCATCCCACGATCATCAATGTATAACACCAACGACGGGCTAATTTCCACGTTTCATGTTGCAGATGCGATTGTGCCATTGCTGCTGCAATCCCGGCGCGTATCACTACCAGGAGTCCGTAACCATAATCTTATCCCGCCTTCACACATGCGCATCACGCAAATCAGTTATGCGCGAATAGCTGAAATCAGGTATTCAAGTCCTGTGACATCTTTGTGATTACAATATAGCGAGAGGGTAGCAGTGACAATCCGCATTTTGCTTGTCGACGACCATAAAATCGTCCGTGAGGGCACGCGACAACTCCTTGAGCAATCCAGCGATTTGACGATCGTCGCTGAGACCTCCAGGGGAGAGGACGCCATCCGCCTGTGCAACGAGTTACACCCCGATGTGGTCGTGATGGACGTGCACATGCCTGGCATGAATGGGCTCGAAGCCACAAAGGTCATCCGCGCCCAGCATCCCGGCACGCGCGTGCTGATCCTGTCTGCCTATGACGATGATCGCTACATCTTCCCTTTGCTTGACACCGGGGCCACTGGCTATCTGTTGAAGACAGCCAGCGGCGCCGACTTGGCCGACGCCATCCGCGCCGTGTACAGGGGCGAAACCGCGCTGGACCCGCAGATCATCTGGAAAGTGCGCGTGCGACACTCGCAGACTCAGCTTTACCGCGCGATCGGAATGGCTGAAGGACTGACCGAGCGCGAAATGAGCGTTCTGCGCCAGGTATCCCAAGGTAAGAGCAACAAGGAAGTCGGCGAAAGACTGGGCATCTCAAATAACACCGTTCAGGTTCATCTTCGCAACATTTTCGGAAAACTTAGCGTGACCGATCGGCTCCAGGCGGTGTCGTTTGCTGTGCGTCAAGGTTGGATCAGCCTCGAAGATGAAGAACTCTGATATTTACCGCGCCGGACGAATCAGCTTAATCTACATCGCGCTAGCCGGATCGTGGATCTATTTCTCCGATCACCTGCTGGGGATGTTGACTGTAAACCAGGACTTGCTGGTCGATCTCTCGTCGTTGAAGGGAATCGGTTTTGTTTTTGTGACTGCCGCGCTGCTGTTCATTGAACGCCTGAACTCCGAACGCGCCAACCTGCGCGCCAAAACCATGCTGCAGAATGCGGAGCACAAGTATCGGGAGATATTCGAAAACGCTCCGATTGGCATCTATCAGTCCACCGCTGATGGCAAATACACTACCGCCAACCTGGTTTTTGCACACATGCTTGGCTACGATACGCCGGAGGAACTGACCGCGAACCTGTCGGACGCCCTGTACGGCCAGCCTGAGAACATCTTCGCTGACATGACTCGCGCCGGGCCAAAGCGCATGCAATATGAGCGCCAGTTTCGCTGCAAGGATGGGCGGATGATCGACGCCAATGTGGACGTGCGGCTTGTCAACGAGGGCGCCGGCGCGCCGCCCCATCTGGAAGGGTTCGTCGAGAACATCACGGAGCGTAAGGCCAGCGAGCAGAAAATTCAGCAGATGGCCGATATCGTGCGCTATAGCCAGGACGCGATTTACTCCGTCTCTCTGGAGAACCGTTTCACCAGTTGGAATCCCGCAGCCACCCGCATCTATGGCTATACGCCCGAGGAGATTGAGGGCAAGTCTCCAGCCATCCTGTTTGCGCCAGATCGGCTGGATGAGCGGGCGCGCCTGCACAAACAAGTCTTTTCAGGCCAAAGTATCAACCAGTACGAAACTGTGCATGTGCGCAAGGATGGTTCGCGCCTGCATGTGTCACTCACGTATTCGCCGATTTTCGACTCATCCGCACACGTCACCGGGATATCGGCTATTGTGCGTGACATCACCGAGCACGCCCAGTTCACGGCGCGGCTGGAGGAACAGCAGAAGGCCTTGCGCGCGTATGCCCATCGCCTGATCGAAAGCCAGGAAGAGGAACGCAAGCGTCTGTCGCGTGAACTGCACGATGACACGCTGCAGGATCTCGTGGCGCTGGCGCAACGGGCGGAGTTGTCGCACATTGCACTCGAGCGTGATCAGGTCGTCGCGCGGCGACGGCTGGACGAGCTTCAATCACTGGCAAAGGACATGATCATCAAGCTGCGGCGCATCAGCAACGACCTGCGTCCATTGATCCTAGAGGACCTTGGCATAGCGGCGGCCGTTCAGTTCCTGGGCGATGAACTGGGGCGCCAGATGCCGAACTGTACTGTGAGTTGCGCCATCAAGGGCGACGATCAGCGGCTTGACCCAGACGTGGAAATCACCACTTTCCGCATCGTGCAACAGGCGATGAACAACGTGCGCATGCACGCGCCCAACGCCGCCAGCGTGGGCGTTGAACTCTGCTTCGAAAAGACGGGGATCGAGGCCAGCATCACCGACGACGGCCCCGGTTTTACCATGATGACGGTTGATGAACTGGTGCGCCAGGGGCATCTTGGACTGGCGGGCATGGTGGAACGCGCCCATCTGCTTGGCGGACAGGTGGATGTGATCTCCGGCCCTCAAGCCGGGACAACGGTTACCGTGCAACTACCGTATGTCCCCACACCAGCGGGCGCGAACCATTGAAGGACAAAAACATGCAAACCATCAGAAACAACGCCGTCGAAGTCCTGGTCGATGAAAGTGGTCGCGGGCTGAAGATGCTCGATGTGAAGCGAGGAACGGTATGGCAGTTGGACGAAGCCTCCGTCCTGTGGGGCGGGTGCATTACCAGGAACGACTATCCCACCGATGCGGGCGTGCAATCACTCAAGGCGCTTGTGCCCGTTAATGCGTTTGCTGATGCTGAGCATGGCGTTCTGACGGTGACTTACGGCGCCGGCGACTGTCCGGTGACTTTTATCTACACCTTGCTCGATGACGGTGTGGAGGTGCGGCTGCCCCCGCCGGCGAGTGGCGACATCGAGGCCGTTTCCATGCCTGGCGCATTCCTGCCGGCTGGAGAAAGGATGAAGCTGCTTCTGCCCATCATGCAGGGGATGCTGTGGGACGGCCGCGGTAAAGAGGTCAGCCACATGCGCCGTAGCGGCTCGCACGTTGGCTTTGCCATGATGATGTATGGCGTGCTGGCCGAAAGCGGCGGCTTGCTGGCTGCGGCGGAGACCGCCGTGGACAGCCTGTGGTGGTATCAAAAGGACGCGCGCGGTTTCCGCGCGCAGAATGTGCAGGATGGCTCGCTGGGGAGCATGCGTTATGAGCGCGTCATGCGCTTCTACTTCACCGACCCCGGCATCGTGCCCGTGGCCAAGCGATATCGCGCGCGTGTCAAGGAGCGGGGGCGTTTCGCCTCGTGGGATGAGAAGATTACAGAACGCCCGAACCTGGAGCGTCTCTTCGGGGCGCTGATGTGCTATATCGGTTATTGCCAGACCGACCTGGACTATGTGGCTGAGCTTCGCAGACTCAAGGCCTATGGCTTTGACCGCGCGCTCGTTTACCCGGTCGATTTCAACTGCTACAACAAGGACATCCTGATGGGCGGGCTGCCGCCGATCCATCTCAGCCGCGAGCAGATCAAGCAAATCACGGACATCGGCTACGACATCTGCCCGTGGACGTGGATCAACGAGGCCATCGACGACCACACGCCGGAACGAGCGAATATGTACCGCATCACCCGCGATGGCAGCCGGGTGTTCGGCTGGCAGATCGACGACACCCAATGGTACAAGGTGTGCAGCCCGGAGATGGATGCTTTCGAGCAGAAAGCCGTGGCCGGGTTATTCGATCACATGACGTGGGATCATTTCGACGTGTTGACCTGCGCCAGCATCGGCGAGTGTCACGCCACGGATCACATGGCGCACGTGGGCAGACCGCTGTCCCGTGAGGAAGACCTGCTATGGCTGCGAAAGGCGTTGACCACGGGGAAGGGGCAAGGTGAAAAGTCCCGCGCCGTCAGTTCCGAGAGCTTCAACGATCTATTCTCGCTGGAATACGACATTGGCTCTGTGAAGGCATGGCCGCAATACGGCCCGTGGCCTTTCTGGCCGGTGCCTCTGACCGGGCTGGTGTATCACGACAGCATCCTCCATTCGTGGTGGGAGCCACACAACTACAACTCGCCCTACTTCAACCGCGCCGTAGGGCCGGACCTGTATGAGTATGGCGGCGGCCGGGCGGACCTGCAGGCGGCCACGGATGCGTTACTGGGTTGCCCGCCGGACGTGTTCCCCTTCGGCGCGCAGTACGGTTGGACGGGTCGGGGATATGAAACAGTCACCTACCAGTTCCGCTTCGAGGATCCGCTGGTGCAATATGCACTCGCGAAGGCGTTGCCTGTGGCGGCACTGCACCGCCGGATCGGCAAGCTCGAGATGACCGACTTTGAAATCCTTTCGGAAGACGGCTGGGTACAGCGCACGGCCTTCGCCGACGGCGTCGAGGTCGTCGCCAATCTGGGGTTCGGACAGCGCTCGGACATCGCGGGGTTGGCGCCGATCACGGGGCAAAGCTGGGTGACGAGATAGCCTATTCAGTCAGAATAGACCACATATCACCCCTTCTTCACCTTCTTTTTGCGCGGTTTGGTCAGCTTGGGAAACTTCGTGCTGTCGGCGTTGAGGACGACGACCTCGGTCGGTCGGGATTTACGCGGGGCGGGCAGTTTGGCCGCCTTTTGTCTCGGCGTTAGTTCCGCCGGGCGGATGCCCGTAATGCGGCTGGTGGCCTCCTGCATGTCCTTGATGGCGGCCTGCTGAATCGCGTCGTTCACATCGTTGCGGTTGGCCGCCTCGCGCATGTGCAGTGCCATCATGTCCATCGACGCCGCTTCTGCCGCCGCGCGCGCGTCATGAATCTTCTTCGACGGGTCGAGCAGGAAGATAAATGCGATTCCCACGCCGATCACGATGGGGGTGGCCGGCAGGAAAAAAGTTGCGTACATGCGCAGCCACTCCGGCATCACGTCGGCGCGGTTGTTGATCGCGTCGAGAACGGTGTTCATGATGACGATTGTGAAGTTGGTCGCGTACAGCAGGTAGCCGACCATCCTTTGCGGGCCGGGGGCAAACCAGAAGTGAATCGCGATGGGCAGGAAGATTGACGCCCCTTCCAGGCATAGCAGTGCAGTGATGGCAAACAACTGCTGATCCGGGGCGATAGTGCGGCTGATGAGGTTGAAGTTGTGAACCCCGGTATAGATCAATACGGCGCCGTATAGCACGACTGCCATAAACATCGCGGCAGACTTTATCGCGGCGCGGCGCTGGTCGCGCATCAACTCGCCCATTGTCACGGGATGATGAAATGCGGACGGTTGGATTGTGTCCTGGTTTTCCATACTCTACAGTCCTCCTGGGTGTTGATGGGGACTATAGAACATATGTTCTAGTGTGTCAAGGGGTGGCGAGGGAGAAGAGAAGAAGAGGCGCAGAGGAGACTAGGTCTGCACCATGTGGAATAGACGTAGGCGCGACCAATGTGTCGGCCTGTGTCACCAGTTACGACATTTTGTTTATACGGCGTTTGTACTGCCGTTGCGGCGCCCGTTCGCTATAAGCCCTTCGCTAATTCAGCGCCCAGGGCAGTCAGCCAATAGGTCGTGGCGGGGAATTTCTTATTGCTGTCGATCAGTCGGTGGTCGACCAGATAGGCGACGGCGGCGGGCGGGATCATCTCCTCGCCGCCATCGAGCAGGTGCAACATGTATATTTTGTTGCCTTCGATGTCGCGGTGCGCTTTTAGAAAGGCCTGACCGGCAATCGCCAGCAATAAGCGCTTATGGAGTTTTGACGGCCGCATTCACTCATCCTCCAGGCCATATCATCCGGACCAATCGGGCGCCTGGTCCGTTCGCTCCATGCGTCTAAACGCGCGGCCAGGCAGTCCTGTCCAATCGGGAGCGATAGGAAATGGCGTAGTTATATCAGAGACGTCGTGCCCAGTAGATGACGAATTTCTATACCATCGTCCAGATCATCCCAATACACGGCGAACCCACCCGGTTCAATGTGCCAGTGATTGCGCTACCCCAACTGATCGACATACTCCTGCAGCTTGCGTTGGTTGATCTTGACGTAGTCTTCCTTAATGATCTGATCCATCTCTGCCTGCGACAGGCGGAAGCTGAGGATGCTGAGCGCATCTTCGGGCGACTGTCCATAGCCCAGCTTGCGCTTGCCGTTCTTCATCAGAAATAAGTACATGTAGTGAGGGTTGCTGAAACTGCTCATAGCATCATGCCTTTATCAACGAGCCGGCCAACGCGCTGCTGCGCTGCTTGATGAGTTCCGGCAGGCCTTTGTTGACTTCATCGTCGAATTTGCCCGCCAGCAGTTCGCGGTAGAACTTGTAATCGACGCCCTTCACCTTCTCGTCGTCGGGGAAGCGGTGATAGTTGTCCTTCGACATCATGCTTTTGCCCTCGGCAATCAACTGATTGCCCAGCGCCGAGCCGGGGTATGGGGCATAAAACGAGATCGACGGCATCACGCGGCGCATGTACTTGATCATGCGCAAGGTCTTGAATGCGTCCTCAGGCTGTTCGCCTGGTATGCCAAGCATGATGTTCGACCAGAACACCGGCGCCTTCTTGCCCTGACGCTCCAAGTCATCGCCAATCTTGTTCAACAGGTCGATCGTGAAGTAGTTGTCCTCTTCGGTGCATTCCTTGTTCAGGATTTTTAGAACACGGTCGCTGCCCGATTCGAACCCGATCGACACCGTCGTCCAGTTCGTCTCGCGCAACAGGGCTTCGAACAGGTCGGGCCACTGGCGCACGGTGTCGGCGCGCGCCGCCGCCCAGTAAGGCCACAGCTTGCGCGCGTTGCGCGGGTATTTCTCGATCCATTCCTTCAGCCATGTGGGGTTTTGGAAAAACATCGAATCGTGAATAACGATCGAACCGACCGGGCCGTGCTTCTCGTCAAGCATGTTGAGCTCTTCAATCACCAAATCGACCGAGCGCCGTTGCATGTTGGGGATGTACGAACTCTCATTGCAGAACACGCATTGCCACGGGCACACGCGGCTGGTAAGCATGGTGGCCACGCCGGGAGGCCCCCAACCGCACTCTGGCTCCAGCGGCCAGTTAAACTTGCGGTTGAGCTTCCAGCTATTCGGTTTGGGCCACAGGGTGCGGTCGATCATCGGCCACTCGTCCATCGACTTCGTGCCGACGCCGAGTGTGACGCGCGGGAACGACTTCGGGTCCTTCACCAGGTCGACGATGGTCTTCTCGCCAGGTCCCTGGCAGATGCGGTCGAATTCTGGCACGGCCAGCATCTCGTCGAGCGCCACAGTGGCGTGCATGCCGCCGGCAATCACCATCCCGTTCGGGTTGACTTCTTTGAACAACTTGGCGGCGCGATAGGCTGCCGGGTAGGTATAGCTGCGCACGTTCATGATGAGCAGGTCGTAGCCCTGCATCTTCTTGCGCACTTCATCCCATGTGGCGCACTGGCGTGTGGAGAACATATCCGTCAGCACGCCCTCCTGGTGCAGGATAGTGCGCAACAGACCCAAGCCGTGATCCTGCCACTGCTCATGCGGGCCGGCAGGATTGATCAGATCGCCAAGGTCCCCCAGATCCAGCCACAAGCGGTTGGATTTCTTTGTTTCCTTGGCGCCGAAAATCTTCAACATGCTATTTCAACTCCAGACATTCAGTCTCAAGAGATTGTACCAAGACGACCATGCTCAAACTGCGCGACCAGCAGACCATCAGACGATGGCGCCGCATGCCGGCTGGGGCAGGTGTCAGACTGATGACACCGATACTCACAATGAGGCACACGCCGGGTGTGCCGGGTGCGATATAAAAAGGACGTCAAGCGCAGTGGCTCAACGTCCTCAACTTACAAAGCTGATTTTAGTGCGAGTGACAACTGCAGCCTGAGCCACAGCCTTCCTCTTCCTGATCCGTGCTGCCTGAATCCTTCGTGCGGAACGAGCTGCCACAGCCGCAACTGGCCGTTGCGTTGGGGTTCTCGATCTTGAAGCCGGCGCCCATCAGGCCGTCGACATAGTCAACCGATGCGCCAGCCAGGTACATCATGCTGGTGGGGTCGATAAACAGCTTGACGCCGTTCTGATCGACAACCGTGTCGAAATCGCGCGCGACGGCCTCAAAGGCCATGCCATACTGCAGCCCGGAGCACCCGCCGCCTGCCACGAAAACGCGCAACCCATAGTTGGGGATATTGCGCTCCTGCAGCAACTGCTTCAGCTTGCTCTGCGCGGCATCGGTCAAGTTCATTGCCTGTTCTTCTGCTACTGCTGTTGTATCAACCATTTCAAGAACTGCTGTTGTCGCCATTCTATAGACTCCCTTTAGATTTCTCAACTCAAACGATAAACGTCAAACGATTGTATGTAAAACAAAAGTGCTGTCAACCACCGCCGGCTACGCTTGAACCGTCATTGGCAATGACACCACATAAGTGCAACACGATCCACCCGTGCTCAGTCGTTCGCCACGAGTCGGTTCTGCGCCGAGTAAATGGGTCACCAGCTTAATATCCATTGAGCACAGTTCACTGTGCTGGCGGCTGACCTCATGATAGGGGCAGTTGTGGGTGCGCAACGTAAACACGCTTTCACCCTCCTGACGCCAGTCTGCGACATAGCCCCGTGAGTTTAGATACTTGACCGCGGCAGTGATGCGCTCTTCCGATGACGCCTGAGTGCCGGGGATGGCGGCCTCTGCTGCCATGCGCGAAGCCACGCCTTCGAGAATGTAGTCCATCTGCTCTTTTGGCATGATGTCGTGAATCTCGTTCAGCATCAGGTTCGTGAAGGACTGGTAATTCTTCGGAAAAAACGACAGCGCCGCATCCGTAAGCTGGAAGGTGTATTGGGGGCGTCCCGGTGCATCGCGCCGACGCACCTCTGGCACTTCCACGAGCCCTTCTGACTTGAGGATGTCCAGATGATGTCGCACAGTGACCGGGGTCAAAGCCAGTTTCACGGCCATTTCGTCCACGGTCATCACGCGCGCGTCTCTCAGTAATTCCAGAATATGCTGTCGGGTTGCCTGCATATCCCCTATTTTAAAGGCTAAGCTGAATTTGTCAAATGGCGATCTGTTTATTTCTCAGCGCATGTTCATTTGTGAAATGGTTCATTATCAGTCGCGCTCAGGTATAATCCGAGTTCACTATGTCTGGTGCTGTGACCGACCCGCTCTACTGGGACGATGCTTATCCTATAGCCCTGGCGCTCAAGGCTGCCCATATGGATGTTGATCCAGGCGACATTGAAGCGAGCATTCTGCATGGGTGGGTGATCGTATTGCGCGACTTCGCGGATGATCCGGCGGTAATGCGCAGTGAGTGGCTGCAACAGATCCAGGCAGAATGGATTGAACTGATGTGAGGTGTTAAATGGCTGAAGCAGAGACGAATCTGCCAGGGACCAGTGCGGTCGAAATTAAGAATGACCCGCGCGTGCCCGCTGAATTGAACAACAACGTTTTTATCACCACGCTCGATAAAATATATAACTGGGGGCGCAAGCGCAGCATGTGGCCCATGCTGTTCGGTCTGGCGTGCTGCGCTATCGAGATGATCTGCACTGCGGCTGCCCGCTTCGACCTGGCGCGCTTTGGCTGGGAACTGATGCGCCCGAGCCCGCGCCAGGCAGATTTGATGATCGTCTCTGGCACCGTTACCAAGAAGATGTTGCCGCAGATTGTGCGCCTCTATAACCAGATGCCCCAGCCCCGGTACGTGATCGCAATGGGCGCCTGCGCCACCGGCGGTGGTCCGTTCAAGGAAGGCTACAACGTGGTATCGGGCATCGACAAGTTCCTGCCCGTCGATGTGTACATCCCCGGCTGTCCGCCGCGCCCCGAAGCCCTCATGCATGGCTTTATCAAGCTGCAGGAGAAGATCGAGAAGCAGTCGATCCGAACCGTGCCATGGTATCAGCCGGGCGGTGATGATGTTGTGCCGGTGCCGATGCTTGGCCCGGATGTGGTGGATTTGCGTCGCACTGCCGAGATCGCGGAGAAGACGCGCGCGTAGAGGAACATGGATTGCGCGCAGCATCGCCGCGGCGATGACGTTGCGCACTGGATGAAAAATGGCAGAAGCAACCACAACTGTGCCGCCTGCGGCTAAGACCGCTGCCCGAGCCGAGAAGGCTGAAAAGAAACCCGTCGTCACGCTGGCTACATTGACGCCTGAAATGGCATCGTTGCAGCAGCACTTTGGCGCGGACCTGATTCAACCCGCCCCATATGAGGGCGTTCTGATCACCGATCCAGCCAGGTTGACTGAGGTCACAAATTTCCTGCACGACGAACTGCACCTGGAATCGCTCACGAGCGCCACCGCCGTGGACTTTATCAAGGAAGGTTACATCGAGCTGGTCTATCATGCGCAGCACATCACCGGCGGGGCGCCGCTGTGTTTCAAGACGCGCGTCTCGCGCAAAGATGCAGACACCGTCGGCCTGCCTTCCCTGACGCCGATTTACCCGGGTGTGGAGTTTCAGGAGCGCGAAATATACGATTTATACGGCGTGCGTTTCAACGGCCACCCCGACCTGCGGCGCATTCTGTTGTGGGAAGGGTTCAACGGCTATCCGATGCGCAAGGACTGGCACGAAGCTTATTACGCTCAGGATACAAAGCCTTATGATACGCGCTGGCCGGCAGGGAACCACAAGCTGGATGAGGAACGCGTGCCGTGGGCTGATAACGTCAACTACCCGCCCAACTTCAATCCGGCTGAATACACTCGCAATCCGGATGAAGGTCTATACGACACCATGTACAAAGAGGCCCCGGAGCAGGGGCCAACCGACACGCCTTATCAGAATACCGGCATCAAGACCGATGAATTGATCGTCAACATGGGCCCGCAGCACCCCAGCACGCATGGCGTATTGCGCATGGTGGTAAAGCTGGACGGGGAAACCATCACCGATCTGAAACTGGTGCTGGGTTACTTGCATCGCAATCACGAGAAGATCGCCGAGCGCAACACCTGGCTGCACAATATCCCATACACCGACCGGCTGGACTATATCACCGGCATGCCGAATGAACTGGGCTATGTGCTCGGCGTCGAGAAGCTGCTGAAGATCAAGCCGACCGAGCGCGCCGATTATCTGCGCGTGATCATGTGCGAACTGACCCGCGTCGCATCGCACTTCTGGTCGATTGGCTTTCTGCTGAACGACCTGGGCGCGTTTTACACGCCGGCGCTGTATTTCATCACCGAGCGCGAGTTCGTCATGGATCTGTTCGATGAGATCACCGGCAGCCGCATGATGAACAATTACATGCGCTTCGGCGGCGTGGCGCGCGATGTGACTCCGGAGCAACTGGATAAGATTCGCGTGCTGGTGAACGAGCGCTTCCCCAGGGCCATCGACGAGATGGAGCGGCTGCTGAGCGACAACGAGATCGTGCGCATGCGCACCATCGGCGTCGGCTATCTGTCGGCGGAGCGCTGTGTTGCCTATAGCGTCACGGGCCCGGTTCTGCGCGCATCCGGCGTGCCGTATGACCTTCGCAGGGCCGATCCGTACAGCCTGTATGACCGTTTTGATTTTGACGTGCCGGTGCTATATGGCGGCGACGTATATGACCGTTATCGCGTCCGTGTGCTGGAGATGCGCCAGTCATTGCGCATCCTCGAACAGGCGCTGGCGCAGATCGAGCAGACCAAAGTCGGTGACATCCAGGCCGGCAAGAAGGCTTATATCCATCGCGTCCCCGCTGGCGAAGTGTACTCGCGCGTGGAGACGCCCAAGGGCGAGCTAGGCTTTTACATGATCAGCGACGGCGGGCAGAACGCGTATCGCTATCACGTGCGCTCCGCGTCGTTCATCAACCTCGGCGCGTTGAAAGAGATGACCGTGGGCATGAAAGTGGCCGACGCGGTCGTCATCCTTGGGAGCCTAGATATCGTTTTAGGCGAAGTGGACAGATAGAGATTAGAGATTAGAGATTAGGGATTTGGAGATTAGAGAATTGGTGATGGAAGCGTAAAGCCAGAAGCTGGAAAGCGGAAGCGGATCGCAATCTCCAACCTCTAATCTCCAATCTCTCCTAAAGGGTGACAAATGAGCTTACTAGGAACTGGAATTCTCAAAGGCCTGGGTGTGACGCTGAAGCACTTTATTCAGACGTACGCCGAGGACTTCAAATACATCGGCAAGAAGGCGGGCATCGAGCCGCGTCCGTTGCGTCGCCAGAATCCGGCGAACCATGGCATGGTGACCGTAGAATATCCGAGAGAGCACATGGTGATGCCGGAGAATTTCCGGTACATCCCCTTCCTGGTGAAGGATAGCGCGACGGGCGAGGACAAGTGCACCTCGTGCGGCATCTGCGCGAAGGTGTGTCCGCCACAGTGCATCTGGATCGTGCGCACTGAGGACCCGGTGACGAAGCGCCCGGTGCCGGCGCCGAAAGAGTTCCATATCGACACATCTGTGTGTATGAACTGCGGCTTCTGTGCGGAGTTTTGCCCGTTCGACGCGATCAAGATGGATCACAATTACGAGATCACGTCCATGAGCAACCGCCAGACCGAGTTGGTTTTCGACAAGGATCGCCTGATGATGCCGGACACGTATCACGCCGGCATCCACCCCGCCGACTGGGCGCGCGAGCTTGAGGACAAGAAGGCGGATGAGGCCAAGAAGAAGGCTGCCGCCGAAGCCAAGGTCGCAGCTGATGCGAAGAAAGCCGCAGCTGCTGCAACAGGCGCCAGCGCCGCAGCAACAAAAACTGCTCCACCACCAAAGCCACCAGCGCCTCCCGCGCAGTAGTTCGATTGCAGCATCGCAACTTTGAAGCCCCGTGATGGGGCTTCTTCATTTTTCGCCTCTCGCTTGCGTCTGTGAGGGTGTCAAGGTGGCGTTACTTGCGCGAAGGCACGAATTCGATGCTGGAAGTGGAAGGTCATAGGCCTCGGCGATTTCGGCTTCAGTCATACCACGTGATAATTTCCACGCCTTGATATGAGTCACGCCAATTCGGTGACCCTCGATGCGCGGTTTGCCGCCCAGCATATGGCAGTGATCAGCGGCGCGTGATTGGCACATACTGATGATACGGCACGACCGCGCACCACGAGTAACCAACCGTATTGTTGTTGGTCAACAGTTCATCTGCAGCCTGAGAGTGGCGGGAGCGTCACGCTAATCGGCGCGCCAGTGCCGCGCACCGTCAATCGAATTACAACCGGCAATGCGCGAGAACGTGGCACAGTGTGCGCCGAACACGAGCACTGCTGGAAATCATATCACGCCGCTGAAAAACCGGCACAGGTTGCCTTCTCATCTGTATGACCGTCCTTTCCACGTCACGCCGCGATTCAACAGGATGGCAAGCGTGCCGCGCACGATGATGAAGAGGTAGGCCGCCAGGCCAAACGGCAACAGTAGTGCATACGCGCCGGGCAGCGCGTACAGCTCGCGCAGGATGCGCCGCCAGAAGAGTTTCGCGGTCACAAATCCTGCGCACGCGACCGCGAAGGCGCTGAGGGCCGGTATCGTTGGTTCAATGATCAGGGACGCGGCGCATACCAATACCAGCACAACCGGCATAAAGAGCGTGAGCATCATCCGGGCGATCCCCCAGTATGAGCGCCACCCGCCCGCCTGTCGCCCGTTCCACGCGTGTTTCGCCAGCCCTTGCGCGACCTCAGCGAAGTTGTGATACATGCGCGCGCGCAGCTGTTCCATGCCGAACGCCAGCCCCAGCCGGTAACCGGCGCGCCGCAACGCATGCGCGAACTCGACATCCTCAAGCACCTTATCCTTCACCGCGCCGTGGCCGCCCATCGCGCGGTACACATCCGCGCGGAACAGGAAGCACTGCCCGTTCGCGAGCGCGCGCTCCGGCGCAGCGTCTGGATCGCCCGTCTGCGCCAGCGGAAAGACCGTCCAGGCAAACTGAAAGAACACCGGCAGGATGATGCGCTCTGCCAGCGAGCCCAGCTCGTTAAACGGAAACAGGCTGAGCGCGTCGAGGTTGCGCGCGGTTGCGTCCGCGATCATGTCGCGAAGCAGGCCGGGCTGCGGCGCGGTATCGGCGTCGAGGAACAACAGCCATTCGCCGCGCGCAAATTCCGATCCATGCAGACACGCATTGCACTTGCCCACCCATCCTGCCGGCAGAGGCCGTCCGCTCACGACGCGCAACCATTCTGGCGCGGGATCTCGCGCCGCATAATGCGCGAGGATGTCCGGCGTCGCATCGGTCGAGCCATCATCCACAACGATGACCTCATAGCGGGCGTCCGTTTGCGCCGCCAGACCATCGAGGCACCGCGCGACGTTGTCCTGTTCGTTGCGCATGGGCACAATCACCGACACGAGCGGCGTCTCTGCAAGAGGAGTCCTGTCGTCGCGGGTCGCGTCCCCCAGTCGATGCATCCGCTGTAACCATTTTGTGTCACGTAGCAGCAGAATAACGATGCAGAGGACGATCAACACTGTGGCGAATAAAGCTGTCATGGTCGATGAGTATAATTCTGTCAACTCCATGACGAGCACCGATTGGCACGCAGCGCCTGTGTATATAAAATTTTCCTGCCCGGGCGTGTCATGACTCAGGAGGCTGGTACTTACATATGATAAAAAGTTTGCGCGTGTTGATTGCTGACGACGAATCAATCATCCGCATGGGTTTGCGCGCAATCCTTTCAGAGATGGGACATACCGTTTACAGCGCCGCCGACGGCGTTGAGGCGGTGACGCTTGCCTATCGGGAGCTGCCCGATATTGCTTTGCTGGATGTGCGCATGCCGTTCCGCGATGGACTGGATGCCGCATCCGAGATCGTCAAGAATCGGCCGATTCCGATCTTGATCCTGACCGCGTATAACGAGAGCGCCTTGCTGGATCGCGCTGCGTCCATCCCGGTGCAGGGCTATCTGATCAAACCCGTGAAGCGCGATGACCTCGTGGCTGCCATGCGCATCGCCATGGCTACGTTCACCGATCGGCGTCATCTGACCGAGCGCGTGGACGAGTTGCAGGAGAAGCTCACCTCGCGCAAGTTGATCGACCGCGCCAAGGGTTTCCTGATGCAGGCCGGCATGAGCGAGGAAGAGTCGTATCACGAGATCCAGATGCGCGCGCGTTCGCGCCGCACTACGATGAGCAACATCGCACAGGAAGTCATCGACCGCCAGAAGAAAGGCGACGAGTAGTTTTACTAATCTCCCAGCAGGGTGAGAACGCGCCGCATGTCTTCGGGCAGCGGCGCGTATAGCGTCACTGTCTGGCCGCTGGACGGCGATTCAAAGCTGATTTCTCCCGCATGCAGCAGGTGACGCGGCGCCAATGCCCGGCTAAGCGCGTCACCGCGTGTTGCGCCGTAGAGTTCATCCCCAACGATTGGAAAACCGATTGAGGCCAGATGCACTCGTATCTGATGAGTGCGCCCGGTTGATGGCCGCACCCGCACATAGCTGTAGGTTGCGCTCTTGGGTATCTTGAGTCCTGGATAGTCTATGGGCGTCAACGCCTCGTTGACCTTATAAACCTCGGCGACGGCGTAGTGCGACACAGACTCGCGCCCGTCAGCCACAATTGCCATGCGCTGGCGATGTGCCGGGTCGCGCCCGATCGGCTTTTTGATCACGCCGCGCGGCGGCGACACTGCGCCAACGCAGAGCGCCATGTACAGCTTTTTGATCGCGCGCGCCTTGAACTGTTTCTGTAATGCGATGTAGGCGTCCTGGTTCTTCGCCAGCAACACAATCCCGCTGGACTCTTTATCCAGCCGGTGCACGATTCCAGGCCGCGCCGGATCGCCGACGGACGCGATACCTGGCTCGCGCGCCAGGATGGCGTTTGCCAGCGTGCCGACGCTATTCCCTGCGCCGGGATGCACCACCATTCCTGCCGCCTTGTCGACCGCGATGACATCATCATCTTCGTAGATGATCTTGAGCGCGATATCCTCGGGTAGCGTGGTTGCAGACGCCGCTTCGGGAATATCCACAATCACCACATCGCCAGGTTTGACTTGGTGGCTGGCAGACTGCACGGCGCCGTTCACGGTCACGCGCTCAAGCTCAATCAAGCGTTGAACAGCGCTGCGGCTTGTGTCGGCCAGCAAGCCGGCCAGCATCTTGTCCAGACGGCCGGCCTTGCGAACGGTGACGGTTTCAACGGGCATGGAGGGCGCCAAGCTTCCGCGCCACATCCCGAATGTCTTCAAAGACATAGTCGGGTTGAATGGCCGCTGTGCGCAACGATTCGCGCGTCGTGATGCCGCTCAGCACCAGCAGCGTGGTCAGCCCGGCGTTCTGGCCGCCCAGGATGTCGGTGTCGAGCCGGTCGCCGAGCACTGCGGTATTCTCCGGCGTGCTGCCTAACCGTTGCATCGACTGGATCATCATCTCGGGCTGTGGTTTGCCGATGATGATCGGTTCGACGTCGGTTGCGGCGCGCAGAAGCGCCAGCGTCGCCCCGTTGCCGGGGATGATCCCGCGCGCGTCGGGATAAGTGACATCGGGGTTCGTGCCGATAAACGTCGCGCCGGCGCGGATGAGCAGACAGGCCTCGACCAGTTTGGCGTAGGTCAGGTTGCGATCCCATCCCACTACCACATGCGTGGCGCCCGCCGGCTGATCCTGTGGAACGACGGTCAGCCCGCTGGCGCGCAGTTCGCTGGTCAGCCCTGGCTCGCCAATGGTGAAGATGCGCGCGTCGGGCGCATGCCGCGCCAGGTACATAGCCGTCGCCTGTGGCGAGGTCAGTATCTCTTGAAGGGTTACGGTTGTGTTGAAGCCCGCCAGTTTGGCAACATACTCGTTGCCGCTCTTGCTGGCATTATTCGTCGCGAGGATAAAGCGGATTCCCAGTTGACGCAAAGCGTCGATGAATTCTGGCAGACCAGGCATGGGACTATTGCCCAGCCACAGCACGCCGTCCATGTCTATGATAAGATTCCGCACCGATGCAAGTTCGATCATAATGGAGTGTTATGCTAAGCATTGTGACTGACTTGTCAAGGGCAATGTAACGGGTTATAATCCACGCATACGGTGACTGAGCGCGTTTGCGAGGGGCAAACTGACTCGGTCACTTCTGTTTTATTCTTTTTGCAGGCGGTCGAGATCATGCATGAACAAGAGTTCCTCACACCAGAGGGCTTGAAAAAATTAGAGGACGAACTGGAGTTTCTCAAGAATATTCGCCGGGCCGAAGTGGCAAAGCGGTTGCACGATGCCATGGAAGAGGGCGAAGTCGAGGAGAACCCGGAATACGAGGACGCCAAGAACGAGCAGGCGTTCGTCGAAGGCCGCATCCTGACGATCGAAACGATCCTGGCGAATGCGGTTCTGATCGAGCCCAAGGGGCCGTCCAACGAAATACGCCTGGGCAGCAAGGTCACGATCACTGAGGTCGCCACTGACGAGAAAGACCATTATGTCATCGTTGGTTCTGCAGAGGCCGACCCCGCTGGCGGGAAAATCAGCAATGAGTCGCCGCTTGGCAAGGCGTTGCTGGGACATAAGCTGCATGAAGAAGTGACAGTAGTGACCCCGGACGGGCCAGCTAAGTACAAGGTTTCGCATATCTCAAACAAGTAAGACACAACGTCGCATAAGACGACATCCAAACCCGGTTTCATACCGAAGCATCGGTTGATGAAACCGGGTTTTTCTATCGAATCGGATGCAGAAGGTGAGTGACTGGTGAGCAAGGTCTATCTCGTCGGTCCTGCAGGCGCTGGTAAAACCACGCGCCTGGCTGCGCGGCTGGGGCAGTTGATCGGCTCCAACGTTCGCCCCGACCGTATCCTGGTTCTCGTTCCGCAACAGGCTCAGGCAAAGATCTTTCGCACTGAGCTGGCTCAGGTGAAAGAGAGTCGTAAAGGGCGCGAAGCGCGTGTAGCGCGGGGCGAGCCGACTATCACCACCCTTTATGGGCTGGCACAGCAGCATGTGAGCCTGTTTTACCCGTTGATCGCCGAACGCGTCGGCTTCGCCGACCCGCAACGCGAGCCGGTGTTGCTCAACGTCGAGGCATCCCAATATTTCCTCGATCAGATCGTTACCCCGCGCATAGCGGATTTCGAAGACCTCAAGCTCTTTCGCCCGCGCCTGCTGGGTCAGATTCTGGACAGCATGAACAAGGCCGCCGAGTGCGGCTTCCCGCTCGATGAGATTGCGGCACGGCTGACGGCGGCATGGTCGGGCGAGGCGCAGCGGGTGGTGAGCTATCGGCGCGTGCAGGAGGTCGCCGTAGCCTTCCGCGAGTTCTGCCTGCGACACTCGCTGCTGGATTTCTCGCTGTTAGTGGACACCTTCGCGCGGCATTTGTTGCAGACGCAGTCGTACCGCGATTACATCATCGCCCACTATCGCCACATCCTGGCCGACAACGTCGAAGAGAACCCGCCAGTGATGCACGACTTTGTGGCGGAGGTCATGAAGACCTGCGACACGGCCATGCTCGCCGAGGATGATCCCGGCGGGTACCGGTTGTTCCTCGGCGCGGATGTGGACTCAGCGCGAACGTTGCGGGTGGTTTGCGACGAGGTGGTGACGCTCGAAACGTCGTATATCGCCCCGCCCGAGGTGATCGCGTTTGGCAATGGCCTGCGCCGTCACTTCACCCCTGCGCCTCTTCAACTTCTCTCCCCCGCTCCTTCTGAGGCCGACCCGCGCAACGCTCTCGGTGACGCGCCCGGTTCCGCCAAGTACTGGACGGGCATGGTCAACTGGGTGGTCAACCACATCAACGAACTCGTTGGGCAAGGCGCGCACGCGAGAGAAATCGCGGTGTTGGCGCCCTATGTCGAGGACGTGCTGCGCTTTGAGTTAATGGAGCGCCTGCGTCCCGCCGGCATCCGTGTGCGCACCGTGCGCCCATCCCGCCCGCTATATGACCATCCGATTGTGCGCATGCTGGTGACGTTTACGCGCCTGGCGCACCCCGAGTGGGCGCAATTCGTCGCCGGGTCGGATCTGGCGCGCGCGCTGGCCGTGAGCATCGCAGGGCTGGACTTAACGCGCGCACAACTCATCGCCGACGCGGCCATGCGCGCATCGCTGCGCCGGCTGATGCCGCTGGACGATGCCGCGCTGTGGCAACGCGTCGGCATGCGCTTTTACGAACCCTACAACATGATCCAGAAGCGGCTGACCAGCAATGAGGAGAGCGCTTCGCCCGGCGCACCTACGGCGCCGCTGGATATGTATTGGCAACAGCTCTATACCGACGTGCTGTCGCGGCAGGGTTTCGGGCTGCATGAGGATCTGGACGGCGGGCTGGTGATCGACAAACTGATCAAGTCGGCGCGTGGCTTCCGCGAGGTGTTCGAGCGTTCGGAGCTGGCGGACGGTGTCGATATCCCGCGCGAGTACATCAAGACGCTGGGCGAGGACATCCTCGCTGCGCAATACGCGCCCGAACGTGAGCCGGATATCGCGAACGACGACGCTGTGCTGGTCATGCCGGCGCACACTTATCTGATCAGCAACTTCACCTCGCGCTACCAGTTCTGGCTGGACATTAACTCGCTCGGCTGGTACGAGCGCGTGTATCAGCCATTGACGCACCCATATGTGTTGTCGCGGCGCTGGATGACCGGGCGCGCATGGACAGAGGAGGACGATCACCGCTCGCAGCAGGAGATGCTGGGCAAGCTGTTGAGCGGGTTAACCTATCACTGCTCCGGCAAGATATTCGTCGCCTCCAGCGAGTTCAGCATCAGCGGCCAGGAAGAAGACGGCCCACTGGCGCGCGCGATCCAGCGCGTCATCGGCGCAACCAGGAGGGCGAACCTGACATGAGCCTGCGACCCGAGCAAACCATCATCGCTGAATACACCGGCGGGCGCGCGGCGGTGTCGGCGGTGCCCGGCAGCGGCAAGACCCACACTCTGGCGATGCTGGCGGTGCGGCTGCTGGAAAAGAACCGCGTGCCCGATGACGCCGAGGTGCTGGTTGTCACCTTCACCAACTCCGCCGTGGACAACATCCGCGCGCGCATTCGGGCTGTGCTCAAGGAACAGGGCATGATCGACACAGGCTATCGCGTTCTCACGCTGCATGCGCTCGCCAACCTGATTGTGCGCGAGCGCCCCGACCTCGCTGGCACGACGGCCGATTTCCGGCTCGATGACGAGATGGGCCGGCGGCAGGCGCTGACCGAGGCGGCGCGCTGGTACACACAACAAAACTCCGAGTACTGGCGCAGCTTCCTGCCCTCCGACTTGACGACCCAGCAGCGCCAGACCGTCGAAGAACAGTGGCTCGCCGCAACCGAACGCATCGGCGACGAAGTCACACGCCTCGCTAAGAACTTACGCATGCGCCCCGCTCTGCTGCGCGCGCTTCTCCTCACCTCCTCTCCCTTTCTCCGCATGGGCTTGTCGGTCTATGAACGCTACGAGCAGATACTCAATCTCGGAGGGCGGTTGGACTTCGACGACTTGATCTGGCGCGCAATCATGGCACTGGAGAACGACGCCGGCTTCTGCAAGCGGCTGGGGCAGCGGTGGCCGTTCATCCTCGAAGACGAGGCGCAGGACAGCACCCCGTTGCAGGAGAAGATACTGGGCATGCTCTCGGCCGAGCACAACAACTGGGTGCGCGTCGGCGACCCCAACCAGGCGATCATGACCACGTTCACCGCATCGGACGTGCGCTTCTTCCGTGAGTTTCTGGCGCGCGCCGATGTGACGCCGTTCCCGCTGTCGGTGAGCGGGCGCAGCGCGCCGAAGATCATCGCCCTGGCGAACCGGCTGGCCGACTGGGCTGCGCAGGAGCAGCCAGAGCCGGAGGTGCGCGCAACGGGGCTGACCAACACTGTGCAGATTTATCCCACCGAACCCGGCGACGGCCAACCCAATCCGCCAGACGCCCAGGCGCGCATCCAGGTGCAACGCTACGCCAACGAGGAGACCGAGGCGCAGGAAGTAGCCAAGAGCGCGATCCGCTTTGTGCTCATGCGCCCCGACCAATCGTGCGCGATCCTCACCCCCACCAACTGGTTTGGCAAGACCATCGTCGATGAGTTGATCAACCTGCAGGCGAAATACCCGGATCGCCCGCTGTACCAGGATCAGCTCAAGAACGCGCAACCGGTGCGCAACGTAGCGCGCGCGCTGGCGCAGGCGGTGCGCTTCTGCAGCACCCCGACCAACACCAGCGCCCTCGCCGACCTGCGCGAAGCACTGGTGAAAATTGGCGCGAGTTCGGATCAGCACGTCAAGTCTGACCGGATGCGGACGCTGGTGCGCAGCGTCAAGCCGGAGCGATTATTGTTCCCATCGCCCGCCGCCGAGCCCGCCCTGGCCGAAAACATCCCCGTCGGCGTGTATGAACAGCGCGAACTGGATCAGTTGGCGGCGCGCGCGGCGCGGTGGTTGCGCGCCAGCATGTTGCCGATCGACCAACTCGTGCTGATTATCGCGCAGGACGTCCTGACCAAGGACAGCGACCTGGCGATTGCGCACAGCCTGGCGCTCAGTCTGCGCCGCCTGTCGTCCATCAACCCCCAGATGCAATTGATCGACCTGGCGCGCGAACTGGACGATGTCGCCAGCAACAAGCAAAAATACATGGCCAGCGCGCTCAGCGAGTCCGGATTCGAGCCGATCCCCGGCCAGGTGACTGTCACGACGATGCACAAGGCCAAAGGGCTGGAGTGGGATCGCGTCTACCTGGTGAGCGTCGATCAGATGGAATTCCCGCACGAGGTCGGCGGACAGTTCCGCGGCGAGTTGTGGTTCCTGGGCCGGCACGACCCGGCTACCGAAGCGCGCAAACAGCTTGAATCGCTGGCTGCCGGTGAAACCCCACTGCCAGGCGACATCGAATTGCTGCGCCGGGCGCGCATCGAGTACATCTCCGAGCGGTTGCGTCTGCTATACGTGGGTATCACCCGCGCGAAACGCGACCTGCAGATCAGCTACAGCCGCGAGCGGCGGAATAAACCGAACGAACTGGCGCTGGCGGTGGGGGAGGTTAGCTGAGGAGCGGAGGGGAGCGGAGGAGAAGAGGTGAAGAGGAGA
>CAIXPS010000360.1 GCA_903921365.1 uncultured bacterium
GATCGGGTCGTCGGCCTTTAATCCTTCGACATACTTGGCGCTGATCTTCATCGCCGCGTCAGGATCCTTGATCGTATCCGCCACACCCTTCAGTAATGCGCTGATCATCCCGCGCGCCAGTTTGGGGTTCTCCTTAAGCACTTTCTCGTTTGCAAGCAGGCCATTCGCAACCATATCCACCGCATCTGACACCGCGAATACGTTGACCGGGAAGCCGTTTTGTGCCAGCACGATTGGTTCGTTGTTGGTGTACCCGACAACAGCATCGACTTTACCGGTCTGGAGCGCGGCGACCTGCGTGAAGCCGATTTCCTGCGCCTGCAAGTCGCCATCCTTGAGGTTGTTCGCCTTCAGAAAGGCTTCCCAGCCGACGTATGTCGCGCCAAACAGACCGGGCAGCCCGACCTTCTTGCCTTTGAGATCCTGCGGCGTCTTGATGCCGCTTTTTTCAAGGCTGATGATGCCGATTGGGAATTTCTTGTACCACTGCGCGATGTACTTGACCGGTAGCCCCTGTGACCGCGCGAGCACCACCTGCTCACCGCTGACCACGGCGAATGGCAGTTCACCCGCGCCGACGAGTTTGACGCCGTCGGTCTCAAACTTGTAGTCGAACTCGATTTCTATGCCTTCCGCCGCGAAGTAGCCACGGTCGACGGCGATGTAATAGGGCGCGTATTGCACGTTGGCCACATAGCCCATCGGGAGGCGGACTTTGGTTGTGGCTGTTGTCGGAGCAACGGCAGGCGCCTGAGCGCACGCCGTTAGAAGCATGGCCGCGAATAGAAAGAGACTTTTCTTAAGCATGATTTGTGACTCCTTGAGCGTTAGTGTGTATAAGTGTTTCAGACATTTTTTTCAACTACGCGTTCGATCGTTCGGATACTGCCGTAGATGCATAGCGCGACGACTACGGCCGTCACGATCCCGGCAAGCACCAGAGGGGTGTCATACAGTCCGCGCCCCTGGTTAATGATAAAGCCAAGACCTTTGTCAGTGCCGAGAAACTCGGCCGCCAGTGCGCCGATCATCGATAGAGTGCCGCCGACGCGCAGACCGGCCAGGATCAACGGCAGTGCTGCGGGCAGTTCCAACTTGCGGAAGGTTTGCCAGCGCGTGGCGTTCATGGTGCGGAACAAGTCGCGCAGCAACGGTGAGATGCCGCGAATCCCGACGATGACGTTGATGGTAATCGGGAAGAACACCACAATCGCGCACAGGAAAATCTTGGATCCCGCGCCGTTTCCGAACCAGATCAGCAGCAATGGCGCAATCGCAATGAACGGTATGCCCTGCGATGCCACGATGAAAGGCGACAGCAGCCGATCGATGACGCGCGATTTTGCAATCGGGTAACCCGTGATAAAGCCAAACACTGCGCCAAGGATCAACCCGGGGATGGCTTCTGACAAGGTGACCGCAGTATGAACGACCAGCGTGCCATCGAGCAGTTTCTCCACCAGCTTCTCGACGACGGACAGTGGGCTGGGCAGGATAAACGCGGGGTACCCCAGGCTGACGAGGTGCCACAGCGCGACGAACGCACATAGCGTAAGCCAGGGTGCAAGTTGAAGCATCCAATGTCGAACGAAGGCGCGCAACGGCGCGCCTGTTCGGGTGGTCTCTGCTGGTTGGTCGATGGTATATTTTGTCGCTGACATAAAAACAGCCCTCAGGAATTTCCTCGGGGCCGTTTGCGTGATACGAAAAGACATCAGCATCAGCCTTACAGGCGACACTGCAGCTATCATCGCGATCTTCTTTACATCCGGACTTTAACCGTCGGCCCAGGTACTTCGCCTGGTCATGCGCGTCTCTCAACGCGCTCGTGGGCTTTCTGGCTGGAAGCCATACTTGGCTGGAAGCCATACCACCGATCGAGAATTTCACCCTGCCCCGAAGATCATTCTTTAGTTTATTCTTTCACTTACGCCTGTAACTTCACCTCAACGTCTTCGCCAATAATTCTAGTCTCATAGATTGGAATAGGCTGAGCGGCAGGGAATGTGGCTTTGCCTTTGACCAGGTTGAACCGCGCGCCATGGCGGGGGCAAACCACACAATCTCCATCGATCTCACCCTCAGCCAGCGGCCCATCGTCATGGGTGCACACATCGCCGAAGGCGACGATTTTACCGTCCACGCGCGCCAGTGCAATGGGCGTCTCATCGATATTGAACGCCAGGATCTGACCATCCACAATGTCGGTTATTTTGGTTACGAAGACAAACTCGGCCACGGGTACTCCCTGATTTTCAGCGCCATTTTCTGCTGGGTTGAGATTCTATCGCCGTCATTATAGTTGTAGCCCGCTAGCGATGGAGCCCGCTGCTCGACTCCAACGGTTTGTTCATGGCGATCGCGGCGGCCTGGTGCAAGTCGAGCGCGCAGCCGGCGGCGTAGGCGGCGCGAAAGCTGGCGGGAGCGAGTTGATCGCGCAATGCGGTGGTGTTGAGAGTGTATGAGCGCACATCCGGCGGGAGCAGTTGCATGTCGCGCGCGGCCAGCAGCGTATCGACTGCGCCGAACAGACGCGCCGCGGCCAGCAGGTTCTCGGCGTCGCCGCGCGCAACGGCCACGCCGGCCAGCGCCACCATGCTGGCGATCATCCCGCGTTCGTCGCCGAGTTCGCGGTTGAGCGTCAGGCTTTCCCTGCACAACCGGGCAGCCTCGTCGTGCTGGCCTGTGTGCACCGCCACATATCCTTGCATCCGCAACAGGAAGGGCGGTTGCCACATATCGCCCATCTCGCGGAACAAAGTCAACGCCTCTTTTGAATAGTCATCCACGTTCTCATAGTCGCCCTGCTGCATGCACAGACTGGCGAGTTTTGCCAACACAAAGGCGATATTGGGTTTGTCGCCCAGTTCGCGCGCGAGTGGAAGACTCCTTTCATACAATTCGCTCGCGCCCTGGTAATCACCTAGCCCATACATGACGTCGCCGAGGCTCCACAGCGAAGACGCCGCCACCCATTTGTCGCCGATGGCTGCGCTGATCCCCAGGCTTTCCTCGAACATGGTGCGGGAGGCTGCGTAGTCGCCCTGGTACCCCAGTGCGCCCGCCAGCCCTGACAGCGCGATGGCAGTTCCCCACTTGTCGCCAATGGCGCGATAAATGGCAACGCTCTCCTCATGCAATGCCAGCGACCTGGCCTGGTTGCCCTGATACCAGCAGCAGTTGCCCAGACCGTGCAACGCGTAGGCAAGGCCGGGCTGATCATTCACGTCACGGCTGATCGCGATGCTCTCTTCAAACAGCATCACCGCCAGTTTGTAGTCAGCCTGATAGTAAGCCAGCAGTCCGGCTGCGCTCAATGCCTTCGCGCGCAGGCGCCCGGTGTTGGCCGGGCCTGTCTGCTTAAGGAGGGCCAGCAGGTACTTCAACCCTTCGCTCAGACGGCCGTGGACGCGCCAGAACCAGCCAAGCGTCCCTGCCAGGCGCAGGCCTGACTCAAGACCTGTGCTGCCGTTCTCAATCGCCCAGTTCAACGCTGCGCGCAGGTTGTCATGTTCTGTCTCGATGCGATCCAGCCATTGAATCTGGTCCGGCCCATGCAGATGCGCTTCCGCATTGGCAGTCCAGAACATGTAATAGGCGAGGTGCCGATCCTGCATCGTCCATGCCTCGCCGCTGTTTGATAACTTGTCGTATGCGTACTCGCGCAAGGTGTCGAGCATGGCAAAACGCGGTTCGGGATTGGCCCCTTGCGGGAAGGTGATGCGCAACAGGCTTTTGTCTGTCAGCGACCGCAATCCGTTGAGGATGTCCATGGGGTGGACGCCACGGCGTTCATTTACGGCGGTCGCATCAGTGAGAGGGTAGTCGACATCGAGAATGATCTGACCGGCGAGTGAGTCTGCGCCGTAGGCGAACACGGAGAATCGCGCGAACAGTTTGCGTTCAACCGGTTCGAGCAGATCATAGCTCCAGTCGATCGCGCCGCGCAGGGTTTGCTGGCGCGCAGACAGATCGCGCGGCCCGCTTGTCAGCAACGCCAACCTCTGGCTGAGACGCGTCAGCAACGCGCGCGGGGTCAGCCATTTCACGCGCGCGGCGGCCATCTCGATGGCCAATGGCAATCCATCGAGCGACGCGCATATCTCGACGATCACCGCCGCGTTATCCGCGCTCAGCTCAAAATCGGGTTTAACGGCCTGTGCGCGCTCGATGAACAGCGCCACAGCAGGGCTTGCGCCGATCTGTTCGATGGAGGGCAGACGATGCGCATCGTGCACGTCGCGCACATCGGGCAGTGCGAGCGGCGGCACGGGGAACTCCTGCTCGCCGTAGAGATGAAGCACCTCGCGACTGGTGACGATGACCTTGACGCCGATTGTGGCGACGAGCAGGTCGCGCACCACCGATGCGGCTTTGATGACGTGCTCAAAGTTGTCCAGCACGAGCAACGCCTGTTTGTCGCGCAGGTATTCCTGGAGTGTATCCACCATCGTATGGCCGGGCAGTTCGCGCACACCCAGGACGTGACCAATGCTCGATGGAATCAGAGCCGGATCGCTCACAGTCGCCAGGGAGATGAACCATACGCCATCTGCAAACTGATTCTGCATGGCAGCGGCGATCTGAATGCTCAAGCGCGTCTTGCCGATGCCGGGCGGGCCGGTGAAGGTAAGCACGCGCGTGCTGGGTTGGCGCAACAGTTCGCAACCTGTCGCGACCTCGCGATCGCGCCCGATGACATTGGTGAGTTGAGCGGGCAGGCTTGAGGTGCGGGGTGGGGCTGCCGGCGGTGGAATCTGGCTCTGCCACGTCGTTTCATAGGATGAAAGTGACTTCGCCGCCTTGCCGCCCCGCGCCCAGGCGATAAAGTCCGCGCGCTCGCTGGCGGGTATCTGCAGGTGCAGGGCGATTAACTCGGCGAGTTGCACGGATGCCTGTAGATCGTCCGATTCTATCTTTTTGACGGTGATCGTGGAACAGCCCGTCAAACGGGCAAGACTATCCTGCGTCAGGCCAAGCGCCTTGCGCCGCCGTTTTTGCCACGCGCCAAAAGTGAGTGGGTCGCTCATGTGATTTAGTGATTTGCAAAGAACAATGATATACCTTAACAGACGCCGGTTTAGTTATAATTTCGATGCGCGATTCTGATCAGGCGCGATGGAGAGCATGAAACAACAACACAGTGGCGGATGGATTGAGGTCATTTGCGGCAGTATGTTCAGCGGTAAGTCGGAGGAACTCATCCGCCGCATCAAGCGCGCTGAAATTGCCCGGCTCAAGGTGCAGGTATTCAAGCCTCGGCTTGATGTGCGCTATGGGCAGGATCGCGTGAGTTCACACAGCGGCGTCCATACTGGCGCGTTTGCGGTTGAACAGGTGCGCGAGATTTATCAGCTTGTCGATCAGTATACCGATGTGGTTGCGATCGATGAAGTGCAGTTTTTCGATTGGGCTGTCACGGATGTGTGCGAGGAGCTGGCCGAGCAGGGCAAGCGAGTCATTGTGGCCGGCCTCGACATGGATTTTCGCGGCGAGCCCTTTGGGCCGATGCCGCTCCTGATGGCATTGGCCGAGGAAGTGGATAAGCTGCACGCGATTTGCATGGTATGCGGTTCACCCGCCACGCGAACGCAACGGTTAATTGATGGGCGGCCGGCCAACTACGAAGACCCGATCATCCTGGTTGGCGCGAGCGAGAGTTATCAGGCGCGTTGCCGCAAACATCACGAGGTGCCGCGCGGCGCGCGCGCTGCGGAGACGGCGCCACAAACGAAGGCAGAGGCGTAGCGGTCATATGGCCGAGTTGAATCGCACTATCTTCTCCCAGTCAATAATCCCATCGATGCTGTATTCTTGCGCGAAATCAAGAGTGAACCGATTGGTGATCTGCGCGTAAGCAACAGTGAACTCCTCGTTTCTGACTTTCGCGTTGTGCCCTAAGGGTTCGATGATCTGCACATACAATTCAGGATCGCCAGAGATAAACTCCCAGAAACGCTGACCACAAAACTTCAGGTACTCTCCTTTGTCGGTCGTTTTACTCCGGCCGTAACAACACCCATTCATTGCGATTGTGTTGGCAGTTGCGTTATTGGTGCGAAGGATACGCTTTGCTTGCCGGAAGTTATCCTTCATCTTCTTGATCTGACTGCTATTGCCCCAGTTCGGTCCGGATTTAATACTTACAATGTAGTGAACACCCTCACGGTCAAGCTCCAAGTCGATTCCCTCAGCGCTGGATTTTCGACCATCAAACGCCTTTCCACAGATAAAGATTGCCAGATTCTCGAGGAAATCACCAAAAATGGTTTCCTCCTGCGAAGAGAGGTAGGCATCCAGGAGCGTTGTAATCAGCACTTCACAGGTCAGGATGTTTTTCGCCTTGAAAAGGTACGGATTTTTGTGTTTCAAGACCTTGCTTAGTTTCAGTTCGTCCAGACTTTGCAGTCTTTTGGTATGGAATGTTCCGATGTTTTCTTCGACGTATCGAAGCACGTCTTCATTGCTGATTGGCTTCATAGTTTTCTTTGGGTTGCAAAAGATAGCGCTGAGCAGTTTGTGATTCCTGCTCCAGACGGTCGTAGTATTCGGGCAGTATTTCGATGCCCACGGAGTTACGTTTCATTCGTTGAGCAACGCGGATAGTTGTCCCAGAACCCATAAATGGGTCCAGCACACAGTCTCCCTCAACCGTGAACAGTTTTATAAACCATTCCGGCAAGGCTTCTGGAAAAACGGCGCTGTGGTCTTTGTTAGCGCACTCCGTAGCCATGTGCAAAACGTTTGTGGGATAAGCCATGTCACGGTCTACCCAGTTCGCGATGCGTTTACCAAAGCCGCTTCCTACTTTGGAGTTGTCGCGGGTTTGATCGGTGTCGCTGAGCTTGCGCAATCGGCTTTTTGCCCAGTCACCCGTCGGCACCATGACGGATTCCTGATACATATTGAACTTGCGGCTCTTGTTAAATTGCAGCAAGCGCTCCCATGAGTCGCGGAAACGGTTAGGCCATTTGCCGGGATATGAGTTCTTCTTGTGCCACATGAACTCTTCAGTCCATAGCCATCCTTGTTTACGCATTGCCAGTATCAATTCGAGAACATAAGTGTGGCGTTCGCCATTTACCACTTTCTCTTTAATATTGAGGACAAATGTGCCGTCCGGCTTAAGCACCCGAAGCATTTCCTGACTTTTGGGTAAAAACCATGCAACATAGTCGTCGGGCTTTACGCCCCCATACGTGCTACTGCGACTATCTGCATATGGCGGCGACGTAAAAATCAAATCGACAGAATTGCTCTCAAGTTCCTTTAGCTTGTCTTCACAATCGCCCAGTATCAGTCTCGTTTCCACCCTTTCTGTCATAGGGCAAGTATAAACGTTTGTTCTATACCAAGCGCGGTACTGCGCCTGCGGTGCTGGTCGGCACTGCTCATTCACTTAGCCCGGTCTCAAACAATATCCGTGATAACTGTGTGGTTCCACTGCCACTTGCCCTTGTGCACATCCACGCGGCCAATATCGCATACGATGCAGCCCTGCTGACCGGAGAACAGGAACGACACAGGCTTGTCGTATCCGGTATCTGTCTGCCACCTGGCGATCAGTTCACCCAATTCTCTGGGCTGGCCGGACTCGTACGAATCGATGGACAACTCTCCGCTCAGGTAGTCGTGTTGTAAGTGGCCGGCCCAGTCTGGGTTGTCAAAGTCTTTGTCGAGGCTGTCCAGCGTGTCAGTCAGAACCTTGGCCTGCGTCTCAGTACATTTGATGCTCACTCTAAATAGCGTGGTGATCTCGTAACTCATTGAAAGTTCTCCTCATGCAGTATGCGTTTGTTGTAGAACTCAGCTGTCGCTTGCGGTTCACCGGATGCCCGGTATGCCCACTGCGATCATTCACACCGACCATACGAGAAGTATCCACCCTCATGCCGTTAAGCGAAAAGTGGGCGCGGCGCTCTGAGCATTGCATAGATCGTCATATCCGAACCGGGCATTAACGCCTGCGACATGATTTGAAATCCGTGTCGCTGGTAGAACCGGGTGTTGCGTTCGGTTTGTGTTTCCAGGTAGCACGGCACGCGCTCTGCATCCGCCAGCGCGAGCACCGGCTGCAGCAACTGCCCGCCGATGCCTTGACCCTGGTATTGCGGATCCACCGCCAGCGCAAACAGATACCAGTGCCGCCCCGGCGCGAAGCGCTGGTGTGCGTGCTCCATGTGGAGCGAGGACTGGATAAACCGAACCAGTCCCTGGAGCGTCACATGGAGTGGAGCACTCAAGTACCCGCTGCGCAACAAACGCCAGGCGGTGAGGTCTGTCTGCCCCGGCGGCAGCCATACCGCCATCCCCTTCAGATCGACTGTTGTGTCGACGCGACCATATCTCAGCCCGTAGCGAATACTGGATGCGCCGAACCATTTCGCAACGCGGGCGCGGTGATGCGGTTGCGTTGCTATGTATTTCATATAGGCATAGTTCATGAACGCAACCGTAACTACGCGTGCTGCTTCATCATAGTCATTGCAACTTAACCGAACTGGTGCTGAAGATTGCATAAAATGCCTATACCATTCGAGAACGACTTGAGCCAATATGAAAGTACAATCAACCCTGTTTAACGGAGGGAATCGCGCTTCGCGTAGTGATCAACCCCTCTTAGGGATTATCTATATAATATCTAATTGTTAACTAACTA
>CAIXPS010000361.1 GCA_903921365.1 uncultured bacterium
CGCAAGTCAGCGGCTTCCCAAACCCAGGACGAGACGAGCGCCTGTGCCAGAAAACCCGCTCATACCGCGCTGGGCTGCGGTTACGATTGGCGTTATTGCAGTCGCCATCCTGGCGTCGCTCGCGGTGATCATCGTGCCTGGACTGGCGCCACCGCCTACGGCGACTACGGCAGTCCCAACCAGCCTGCCGTCGCCGAAGGCGGTTGATGTGACGCGCACACCGGCGCCGAAGCGAACACTCACTCCGGCGCCAACTGATACGCCCGTCCCTGAGGCAACTAATACGCCATTACCGCCTTCAACACTGCCTCCAACTGCGCTTTCAACTGCGTTGGGCGATAGCCTTGTGCTGACATTAGCTCCCAATGTGACCCTGGATCTGGTGCGTGTGCCGGCTGGCGTGTTTCGGATGGGTAGCGACGATTCCGACGGGGCTGCCAAGGCGGATGAGAAGCCTCAATCGTCGCTTTCGCTAAAGGAGTATCTGATTGGCAGCTTCGAGGTTACTGTCGCTCAGTTTGCGGCGTTTGTAAACGCCGCCGGTTATAAGACGGTTGCTGAGCGACAAGGCAGCAGTTGGACCTTCGTGGGCAGTCAGTGGCAGGAAGTGAAAGGGGCGAACTGGCGCCGTCCTCTGGGCGTCGAGGTAGACCTGGCTGCGCTGGGCAGTTACCCAGCGACTCATATCAGTTGGGCGGACGCGGCGGCTTTCTGCAAATGGGCTGGCCAGGCCGCAGGCGGTCGCGAGGTGCGTTTGCCGACTGAGGCCGAGTGGGAAAAAGCTGCGCGCGGCGGCGATGGTCGCAGGTATCCGTGGGGCAACCAGCCTGTTGCCGGCGACCGAGTGAACTTTGCGGACCGCAATTTGAGTGTGTCGTGGGCGGACAGCAGCGCGGATGACGGGTACCAGTACACGGCGCCTGTCGGCGCTTATCCGAGCGGGAAGAGTCCGTACGGCGCGTTCGACATGGCCGGCAATGTGTGGGAGTGGACAAGCAGCTTGTATAGACCCTACCCTTACCGGAGTGATGACGGCAGGGAAGACCCAATGAGCAGCGACCCTCGAGTTGTGCGCGGCGGCGGGTTCAATGAAAGCTCCGAGAACCTGCGTGCAGCCATCCGTGTGAAGAGCTTGAACAACCAGGGCGGGTTTAACGTCGGTTTTCGAGTTGTGGTTGCCCCGCTTCCGTAGTTCCGGTCGCTGTGCTCTATCCCACAGATTCGCGGGTCATGGGTCTTAATGCGCATGCTGAGCGCCCTCAGGCTCGGTATGAATAAGCACGTCTCCCAGGTTGGGCAGATGCCGGCGCAGCACCTGTTCGAGATGTTCTGCCGCCAGGTGTGCATCGGTGAGTGACATGGTGGCGCTGAACTGACAGTTCAGCGCCACGTTGAGGTTGCTACCCACGCGATCGAGGACAATTTTGTCAACACTCTGGACGCGTTTGTCGCCGCGCGCGAGGCGCTCGATTTCATCGATGGTCGCCTGCTGCCGGCCCACCGCGCGCGCCTGAATCGGCTCGTTCATCGGCTCGATGTGCACAGATACGTTTCCCAGTGAAAACTGTGCCATCAGACTGCGCTCGAGTTCGGTCGCGATATCGTGCGCAGCTTGTAGATCCAGGTGACCATTCACCTCCAGATCCAGTTGCACAAACTTTTCTGAGCCGACGACGCGCACGCCGATATTGTGTATCGCTTTACCTTCGCGCATCGCCGCTGCGTGGATTTCGTCGATCAGCGACTCGTGATCCTGCGCCACCGGGTTAATCCGCACCACGACGTCGGCGTTTGGCGCGTTATCCATCAGCGTCGCGCGGACGCGATCTTCTATCTGCGTTGCCACATCGTGCGACCCCTCGAGCGACATTGAGCGCGCCACGGAAGCTGTCAGATCGACAAACACCTGGGCGCCCACCTCGCGCGCGCGGATGGCGCTCACGTTGAGCACGCCTTTCACCTGCGTCGCTGCGTTGCGGATCTGCTGCATCATCTCTTCGGGCGCGTGATCGAGCAAGGTGTTGATAGCCTGTTTGCCCAGCCTGAATCCAAAATACATGACAACCCCGGAGACGGCGATAGCGCCAAGCGCATCTGCGCGTTGCAGAATCGGGTTGCCGTCGCTCAACAGCGTCAGCACGACCACGATCAACACGATGGTGGACGACAGGATATCGGTGCGGAAGTTCAAGGACTCGGCGGCTAACGCCTGGCTGTGGTACTTGCGCGCCGCGCGCGACACGATCGTCACCCGGACGAGGTTCACCAGAAGGCCGAACAGGATAATCGCGAGCGAGAGAACGCCGTTCTCGATTGGGCGCGGCTCGATCAGACGGTTGACGGCCTCGCGGATGACCGAGATGTAAATGGCGAATAAGAAACCAGCCGTAACGAGCGCGCTCAGGCTCTCGATCTTGCCGTGGCCATAGGGGTGGCTGTCGTCGGCGGGAATATCGCTCACGCGCACCGCGATGAGGGTGATCAACGATGTCAGCACATCAGAAGCGTTGTTGATGGCTTCTGCGATGACGCTCACCGAGCCGCTGAGGATTGCGATGACGATCTTTAGAACGGCCAGGCAAATGCTGACGGAAAACGAGAGTAGTGCGGTTGTTGATTTGCTCACGTTAGCTCAAGTCGCTAATTCTACACAACCAGTATGGTAACTGATTGCGCGGCACGGTGTTACGATATTACTGAAATCACTGAGAGTAACAGCCAAGATGAATACAGTCCTCGTCTCATTCGCGTGCGGCATAGCCGGTTATCTGATCGGCTCAATCCCGTTCGGCTACATCATTGTCTACCTGGTCAAAGGGATCGATATTCGCAACCAGGGCAGCGGCCGCACAGGCGGCACGAACGTGTTCCGCGCAGCCGGTCTCCCCGCCGGGATTCTCACTGCTTTACTTGACGTGGGCAAGGGCGCCATCACGGTCATCGTTGTGCGCGCAATCCTGCCTGGCACAGACGGTTGGGCGGAGACGCTCGCGGGCATTGGCGTGGTGCTGGGGCATAACGCCTCGGTATTTCTGGGATTCCGCGGCGGCGCAGGCGGGGCGACATCGGTCGGCACTGCCATGGCGCTGTGGCCACTCGGCGGGCTGCCGTCGATGATCATCGGCGTGTTCACGCTGTTTGTGATCGGCTACGCGTCGCTCGCCACGATCCTCGCAGCACTGGCGGTAGCGGTCGTGTTCACCTACTCCGGGCTGACCAGCCATGAAGTCCCGCTGACCTACGCCGCGTTCGGCTGGGGCATCGTCGTCCTGGTCGTGATCGCCCTGCGACCGAACATCGTCCGGCTGGTGAGCGGGAAGGAGAAACGCGTGTCGGTATTCAAGCGCGGAAATTCTTAATATTCGGTCAGTCCGCCATAAGCATTGGGCAGAACACTTTCTGATTCAGTTCCACCTGATAGCGCAATATTACTCCATTGGCTCCTACCGCACATCCGTCCGTCGATGACACCATGCTTACCGCATAAAGGGTGTTTGTTACTGGTGACTCTACCATTGACCAATCCTGCCCATCCCAGCGCAGGATCGTTGCGCCGTCAGATGGGTATGTGATGTTGCCGTTACCGCCGACTGCCCAGCACTCCGTTAAGGATATCATGTGGACTGAGTAGAGTGTATTGGTGACAGCGCCCCATGAAGCACCATTCCATTGCTGTATCGCACCCGACGATCCAACCCCCCAAATGTCCGATGGACTGGCTTAAGTTTGCGGCTTGAATAATTGCCTTTCGGCTATACTACTGTGTAGCGCCCTCTAAAAGCTTTTGTCGCGATTGCTACAGAGGGATCAGACCAATGAAGGACTCGTTGCCAAAGAACAGCGCAGAATTCAACCCGTTGGAAATCTACGGAAATACGGGCCGCATAAAGCGCATCTTTTATATCTTCACAGTCGTCATCCTGATGTCCCTGGGCGCCGGGGTCGTCATCACTATCCTGTGGAATGACACGCGTAATGCGGCAATCCTGTGCGGCGGCATGCCTTTGGCGCTCCTGGGCGTCCCCTTTATTTCGAAGTCCCAATTTGAAAAGGCTGCTGGCATTCTGTCCGTCATCTTGTTGCTGTTGATCACCCTCATCGCAACCGAAGGATTGGGGATTCACCACATCAGCAACCTGGGTTTCCCCGCCGTACTGATCATTGCCAGTCTTGTTGTGCGCAAGAGGGCCCTTATAACTCTGACCATTTTCGCGACCGCCTGCGTTGCCTGGCTGGTTTTTGGAGAGTTAGCGGGTCTATATACTCCTGAAGTTCTGGTGAGAAGCGTCCCAGGTGATTTCGTTGCTGCGACGATCACCCTATTTGCCACTGCCATCATCACGCGCACCATGGCTGAATCGCTTTATCAGGGCCGCCTGGAGGTGCACAGGGAATTAAAGGAACGCAAAAGGGTCGAGGAGCGTCTGGCCTACGACGCCCTTCACGATGCCTTGACCGAGCTTCCGAACCGCACTCTTTTTTATGACCGGTTGGGTCAACGGCTTGAGTACGCCCACCGGCATCCGCAAGACCTGTTTGCGGTTTTATTCATTGATCTGGATCGTTTTAAAGTAGTCAATGACTCTCTCGGGCATACCGTTGGAGACCAGTTGTTGATCGAAACGGCCAGGCGTCTGACACAATGCCTCCGCACGGAAGACACCGTCTCACGCCTGGGTGGAGACGAGTTTGCTATCTTGTTGAATAATTTTGTGGAAGTCAGCGATGCCGTTCGCGTTGCCGAAAGAATCCAGGCAGAATTAACATCGTCATCCATGATTCAGAATGTAAACCGGGTGACCACTGCCAGTATCGGCATCACAGTATTCAACGGCAGTTATGCCAATCCCCAGGAAATGCTGCGCGATGCCGACTCGGCCATGTATCGCGCAAAGTCAATGGGGCGTGGGCGATACGTGATCTTCGACGACACCATGTACGCCAGCGCAATGGCGCTTCTGCAGTTGGAAGCAGATCTGAAACGGGCCGTTGAAAACAGAGAATGGCAAGTTTACTATCAACCAATCGTCACAGTGCCCGACCGGGAAATCATCGGTGTTGAGGCGCTGGTGCGCTGGTTGCATCCTCAACGCGGCATTATCGGCCCCGCCGAGTTCATCCATGTTGCTGAAGAAACCGGACTCATCGTGCCTATTGGTGAATACGTGCTGCGGGAAGCCTGTAAAAACGTGAAAGCCTGGCGCGACAACGGCCGCCCCGGTTTATGGGTATCGGTCAACTTGTCCGTGCGTCAGCTTCAGGATCAAAATCTCTTCAATACCATTGAGAAAATCATGACTGAGATCGGGCTTTCAGGTGATGCCTTGCACCTGGAAATCACTGAAAGCATTGCCATGAGTGATTCCTCTAACAGCGCACAGGTCTTGAATAGTTTGAACAGCCTGGGCATCCGGATATCGCTGGATGATTTTGGCAATGGCTATTCTTCACTTGCCTATATCAACCGCTTCCCGATTAAGACGCTGAAAATCGGTCGTTCATTTATCAGGGATGTTGCGGAAAACCGGAATAGCGAAGCCATTGCCACCGCGATCATCAGCATGAGCCATGCCCTCAGTATGGAGGTGACTGCGCAGGGGGTTGAGACGGAAGGACAACTGGCTTTCCTGCAATCCAGTTTTTGCGACAATATTCAAGGCCACCTGATCAGCCCCGCCGTGTCTGCTGAGCAGCTTGAACTGCTGCTATCGTCAAAAATGCCGGACCACGATCGTTCCTAAAGGGTTCAAAGCAATGTTTCCGCCGGCGCCTTGGCCCGCATTATGTCTGGCCTTTACCTTTCCACAGCATGTGGCACAATGTGATGAATGAGAAGGTTGTTAGGCTTTTTAAAGCCTCACTGGTCGTTGGTGCTGTGGTTGGCTATTCTCAACCTGGC